>JAFLCR010000143.1 GCA_017302755.1 Alphaproteobacteria bacterium | reverse complement strand
GCGATAACGTGACGGTGGAAGTCGAGCTGATCGTGCCGATCGCCATGGACCAGGGCCTGCGCTTCGCCATCCGCGAAGGCGGCCGCACCGTCGGCGCCGGCGTCGTGGCAGAGATTCTGAAGTAAGGTTCTTTCTTCTTCAGAAAAAAGATAAGCATCCGGCATGGCCTCGGCCATGCCGGATGTACGTTAGGGGTGTAGCTCAATTGGTAGAGCACCGGTCTCCAAAACCGGGGGTTGCAGGTTCGAGTCCTGTCTCCCCTGCCAGCTTTTAAGGGGCGGGCAGAGGCAGAAGAAGCGCTTTGATGCCTTGCATAAGCCCATGTTTTCCTTTATAGCCTCCCCTCTATCCCCGTACATTGAAACCAAGGTATTGAAAAAGCGATGGCTACGTCCCCCGCAGAATACATCCGCCAGGTGCGCCAGGAAGTGGCGCGCGTTACCTGGCCGACCCGCAAGGAGACTTTCGTCTCTTCGATGATGGTGCTGGTGATGGCGGTGCTGGCGGCGCTGTTCTTTCTGTTCGTGGATAACGTCGTATCCTGGTTGGTGCGGGCATTGTTGAACATTGGAGTGTGATTCTATGGCGGCGCGTTGGTACATCGTTCATGCCTATTCGGGCTTTGAGAAGAAAGTGGCCCAGTCCATTAAGGAGCAGGCGGCGCAGAAGAACCTGACGCCCCTGATCGAGCAGGTGGTTGTGCCCACTGAGGACGTGGTGGAGCTTCGCCGCGGCAAGAAGATCAATACGGAGCGTAAATTCTTCCCCGGCTACGTGCTGGTGAAGATGGAGCTCAACGATGCCACCTGGCACATGGTGAAGAACACCCAGAAGGTGACGGGCTTCCTGGGCGGCGGCGGCAAGCCGCAGCCGATTCCCGACGCCGAGGTCGACAAGATCTTCAAGGCCGTGGAGGAGGGGATCGAGAATCCCGCGTCCCGCGTGCATTTCGACATTGGCGAGGAGGTCAAGGTCATCGACGGGCCGTTCGAGTCGTTCAACGGCAATGTCGAGGAAGTCGATACCGAAAAAGGGCGTCTGCGCGTGCTGGTGTCCATCTTCGGTCGTCCTACGCCGGTGGAGCTGGAGTTCAATCAGGTCGAGAAGGTTTAAGGGGAGGGGAGCCGCCTGGTCGGCGGCGGTTGTGCGGCCCTTGGCCGCATGTGCTTCCTGGATCCCGGGTTCATGCCATGCGGCATGCCCCGGGATGACGAAAGAAAAAGAGGTAATTGGCTGGAGAATAATAGGTTTTTTGAAAGTCAATGCTGAATCCACTCCGGGGCGTATTTTTCCGTTGTGGTTTCAGGCGATTTAAGTATAGTGCGCCTCTCTTGAAAACGGGGGGCGCTCCCGCAAGGTAAGATTCAAGGTCCGTTATGGCAAAAAAAGTAATAGGTTACATCAAACTCCAGATTCCCGCGGGCAAGGCGAATCCGTCTCCGCCGGTCGGCCCTGCGCTGGGTCAGCGCGGCCTCAACATCATGGAGTTCTGCAAGGCGTTCAACGCGGCCACTCAGTCCATGGAAGTGGGTATGCCCATCCCCGTGGTGATCACGGCTTATGCGGACCGTACCTTCACCTTCATCACCAAGACGCCTCCGGTGACGTATTTCATCAAGAAGGCGGCGAAGCTCCAGAAGGGCTCGCAGACTCCCGGCAAGGGCGGATTCGTGGGTAAGATCACGAAGAAGCAGATCGAGGAAATCGCCAAGGTGAAGATGGTTGATCTTAACGCCAACGACATTCCCGGCGCCGCGGCCATGATCGCGGGTTCGGCGACGTCGATGGGCATTCAGGTAGTGGATTAAGACAATGGCAAAGGCTAGCAAGCGTTACCGCGCCCTGCGCGAAAAGGTCGACAGCGAGAAGGTGTATGCCCTCGCCGACGCCATGAAGATCGTGAAGGAAAACTCCTCCGCGAAATTCGATGAAACCGTGGAAATCGCGCTCAATCTCGGCATTGATGCTTCGCAGTCCGACCAGGTCGTGCGCGGCATGATCGCTATGCCCAACGGCGTCGGCAAGACCGTGCGCGTGGCCGTGTTCGCTAAAGGCGACAAGGCGGCGCAGGCGACGGCCGCCGGTGCAGACATCGTGGGTGCGGAAGATCTCGCGGAGCAGATTCTGAAGGGCGGTTCGCTCAATTTCGACCGCTGCATCGCGACCCCGGATATGATGGCTCTCATGGGTCGTCTCGGCAAGGTGCTCGGCCCGCGCGGCCTGATGCCGAACCCGAAGCTTGGCACGGTAACAACGGATGTTGCTGCTGCGGTGAAGGCTGCCAAAAGCGGTCAGGTGGAATTCCGCGCCGACAAAAACGGCATCATCCACGCCGGCATCGGCAAGGCCAGTTTCACGGCCGACGCTCTCGCGCAGAACCTGCGCGCGCTGGTGGACGCGGTTTCCAAGGCCAAGCCGTCTGGCGCCAAGGGCACGTACCTCAAGAAGCTTTCCCTCGCGTCTACCATGGGCCCGGGCGTGAAGGTCGATATTGCCTCGCTGCAGGCCGCATAAGGAGAACTGAACCGTGGATCGCGCAGCTAAAAAACAACTGATTTCCGAACTGAACGAAGGTTTCGCCTCCGCTCAGACCGTGGTGGTCGCCCATTACAAGGGGCTCACCGTTGCCGAGATCACCGATTTGCGCCGCAGGGTGCGCGGTGCGGGCGGAAGCTTCAAAGTCACCAAGAATACGCTGACCAAGCTGGCTCTGGACGGAACGCCCTTCGCTCACATGAAGGATTTGTTCCAGGGACCGACCGCCATCGCTTTCTCGCAGGATGCTGTGGCGGCCGCAAAAGCGGTGAATGATTTTGCCAAAGCCAACGACAAGCTCGTGCTTATCGGTGGCGGCTTCGGCGACAAGAATCTGGATGTGGCGGGTGTGCAGGCTTTGGCCAGCTTGCCCTCCCTCGACGAACTGCGTGCGAAACTCGTGGGCCTCATCGCCGCTCCGGCGACGAAGCTGGTCACGATCATTCAAGCGCCGGCGGGCCAGGTGGCGCGGGTCATTGGGGCGTATGCCCGCAAGGAAGCGTGAGGAATTCGGACGCTTCTCGCGTCAGATGGTTTTAAATTTTTTTACTAAAGGGGTTGAACATGTCTAACTTAGAAAAACTCGTCGAGGAGCTCTCCAAGCTCACCGTCATCGAAGCTGCGGATCTCGTGAAGCAGCTTGAAGAGAAGTGGGGCGTTTCCGCTGCTGCTCCCGTGGCTGTCGCTGCTGCCGGTGGCGCCGCCGCCGCTCCCGCCGCGGAAGCGAAGACCGAATTCGACGTCGTCCTGGTGGATGCCGGCGAAAAGAAGATCAACGTCATCAAAGAAATCCGCGCCATCACCGGCCTGGGCCTGAAGGAAGCCAAGGACATGTCCGAAGCGAAGAACGTGAAGGTCAAGGAAGGCATCAACAAGGACGAAGCCGAGAAGATCAAGGCCGTTCTCGAGAAGGAAGGCGCGAAGGTCGAAATCAAGTAAGATTTCGGTTTTCCAAGCATCTACTCATGGGGTGCGGGGAGAGTGTCTCCCCGCTACCCCATTTTCGCATTGATGACATATCCGATGTTTTTCTTCACGCGCGCGGCCGCGACCCAAGAGGTTCCAGGCTGCGGAAAAACCTCGGAAACTTAAGGAGCCCACATGGTGCACAGCTTCACCTCACGTAAGCGCATTCGCAAGAATTTTGGCCGCATTTCCTCTGTCAGCACCCTGCCCAATCTGATCGAAGTTCAGAAAAAATCCTACGAACGATTCCTCCAGTCCGAAACCGTTGCCGAAAAGCGCGACGACGTTGGCATCCAGGGTGCGTTCAAGTCGATCTTCCCGGTGCAGGATTTCGCGGAAACCGCGACCCTCGAATTCGTGAAATACGATTTCGACGCGCCCAAATACGATGTGGACGAGTGCCGCCAGCGCGGCATCAATTTCGCCGCTCCGCTGCGCGTGACGCTGCGCCTGATCGTGTGGATCGTCGATCCCGATACCGGCGCGCGCGAAATTAAGGATATCAAGGAGCAGGAAGTCTACATGGGCGAGATTCCGCTCATGACCGAGAACGGCACCTTCATCATCAACGGCACAGAGCGTGTGATCGTGTCGCAGATGCACCGTAGCCCAGGTGTGTTCTTTGACCATGATCATGGCAAGAGCCACAGCTCCGGCAAGTTCCTTTATTCCGCCCGCGTGATTCCTTACCGCGGCTCGTGGCTCGATTTCGAGTTCGACGCAAAGGACATTCTCTACGCCCGCATCGACCGCCGCCGCAAGCTGCCGGTGTCGTCGCTGCTGCGCGCGCTCGGCATGGAGACGGAAGAGATTCTTTCCACTTTCTATGACAGCGACATCTACAAGAACGTGAAAGGCGGCTGGGCCACGGCATTCTCTCCGGAGAAATGGCGCGGCGTGAAGCTCGCCCATCCGCTGGTGGATGCGAAGACCCGCAAGAAGGTGGCCGACGAGGGCACCAAGCTGACACCCCGCCTGCTCAAGAAGTTTGCGGAAGAAGGCCTCAAGGAGATCTTCTTCGAGAACGCCGAGCTGGTCGGCAAGTTCGCGGCGACCGATATGATCAACGGCGAGACCGGCGAGATCTATGTGGAAGCCGGCGCGGAGCTGACCACCGCCAACCTGAACCTGCTCGAGGAAGTGGGCTTCAAGGACGTGCCGGTGCTTGCGATCGATTACTTCAACGTGGGGCCCTATATCCGCAACACCGTGGTGATGGATAAGAACCAGACGAAGGAAGATGCGCTGATTGATATTTACCGCGTGATGCGTCCCGGCGAACCCACGACTCCGGAAGCGGCGGAAGCGTTGTTTACGAGCCTGTTCTTCGACCTGGAGCGTTACGACCTTTCCGATGTGGGCCGCGTGAAGATGAACGCGCGCCTCGAGCTCGAATTCGACGAGCAGCAGCGCACGTTGACCAAAGAAGACATCCTCGCCACCATCAAGTTGCTGGTGCGCCTGAAGGATGGCTTTGGCGAAATCGACGATATCGACCACCTGGGCAACCGCCGCGTCCGCTCGGTGGGCGAATTGATGGAAAACCAGTATCGCCTCGGCCTGCTGCGCATGGAGCGTGCGATCGTGGAGCGCATGAGTGCCGTTGATATCGACACCGTGATGCCGCATGATCTCGTGAACGCCAAGCCGCTGGTTGGTTCGGTGCGTGAGTTCTTCGGTTCCTCGCAGCTCTCGCAGTTCATGGATCAGACGAATCCGCTCTCTGAAGTCACGCACAAGCGCCGTCTTTCGGCGCTTGGCCCGGGTGGTCTTACCCGCGAGCGCGCGGGCTTCGAGGTGCGTGACGTGCATCCGACCCATTACGGCCGCATCTGCCCGATCGAGACGCCGGAAGGGCCGAATATCGGGCTGATCAACTCGATGGCGACCTATGCGCGTGTGAACAAGTACGGCTTTATCGAGAGCCCCTACCGCCAGGTGAAGGACGGCAAGGTGACGGATAAGGTCGTGTATCTTTCCGCGATCGAGGAAGGCAAGTACACCATCGCCCAGGCGAATGCGGCGCTCGATAAGAGCGGCAAGTTCGAGGACGATCTGGTGAGCTGCCGTCAGAATGGCGACTTCGTGATGTCCGCTCCGGACGCGATCGATTACATCGACGTGTCGCCGAAGCAGCTCGTCTCCGTGGCCGCGGCGCTGATTCCGTTCCTTGAGAACGACGACGCGAACCGCGCGCTCATGGGCTCGAACATGCAGCGCCAGGCCGTGCCTCTGCTTCGTGCGGAAGCGCCGCTGGTCGGC
>JAFLCR010000142.1 GCA_017302755.1 Alphaproteobacteria bacterium | reverse complement strand
CGGCGCCTTGCTCCTCCACCGCCGCGGCGATGGTGGTGGAGATCTCGTTGATCTCGCGGATCGTGCCGCCGATCGTCTGAATCACCTTTACCACGTCCTGCGTCACGCGTTGGATTTCCGTGATGTACTGGTTGATGTTCTGCGTTGCCTTGGCGGTTTCGCTGGCCAGGCTTTTCACCTCCGACGCCACGACCGCGAAGCCCTTGCCGGCCTCGCCGGCGCGCGCGGCCTCGATGGTGGCGTTCAGCGAGAGCAGGTTGATCTGCTCCGTGATCTCGTTGATGAAGCCCAGCACTTCGCCGATTTTCGTGGCGGCGTCGGAAAGGCTTTTCACCGTGCCGTCAGCGCGCTCGGCCTCGATCACGGCGCTGCCGGCAATGCCGGAGGAGCGCGCCACTTGGCGGCTGATTTCACCGATCGAGGCAGTGAGTTCCTCGCAGGCGGAAGCGACGGTTTGCACGTTGTGCGACGCCTGCTCGCTCACCGAGGCTACCGCCGTGGTTTCATGAATGGCGTTGCCGCAGGTGGAGAGCATTTTCTGCGAACTGCTGCCTAGGCTTTCCACCACCTGCATCATCCGCAGGGTTGAGGCTTTGACTTTCTCTTCAAACTGCCGCGCCATGGATTGCAGCAGCGCGTGTTTCTCAGCCTGCATTTTTTTCTCGGCTTCAACTTTCTCCTGCCCCATCTCCTCGACCTGCAGCCCGTTCTCGCGGAAGATGTAAACCGTGCGGGCCATGGCCCCAAGTTCATCGGTGCGGTTTTGGAAGGGCACGGTGATGCGGAAATTGCCGTCGGCCATGGACTGCATGGTCCGGTTCAGCTTTTGCAGCGGGGAAAGGATGCTGTAAGCAATCAGAGAGAACAGCAGGGCGGCCACCGCGACGAAGCCAAGGCTGAACCAGGTGATGACGCGGTTGGATGCCTGAATATCCGCGATCAGGACGGCGCGGCCGGAGGTTTCCTTGGCCATGCTCTGCGCGAGCCAGGACGCGCTGATGCCTGTGATCCGTTCGCCGGTCTGGTCGATGCTGTCGTCCAATCGCGCGAAGGTGGATTCGGGTGCGCGGTTTCGCAGCGCCTGCATGAGTTCCTGCGTGGAAGCTTTAAGGTCCGGAATCAATGCCTGCAAGCTTTCGAGATATTGTTTTTCGGCGGGGGCGGCCGCATAGGGCCGCAGCGCATTGATCTGCTTGTCAATGCCGGCCACACCTTGCAGGAGGAGGGTTTCCCGCTCCTGGGTAAGGCCTTCGCTGCGGTCGACGATGACGTCCATCGACGTCAGCAGGACGCCGAGCGTTTCCACTTGCAGGCCGTGCAGCGTTTCTTTCTCCCGGCTCAGGGCTTCGAAGCCGTCGATCTTCTGGATGACATGTGTGTTGGCGACATGCGAGGTCAGCCCGATCACGAGGATGCCCGCGCCCGCGATCAGGGCGAGTGCGGCGAGTTTCATTTTGACGGTAAGCTGCATGGGCGACTCCAGAAGAAACTAGATATAGTATAGCGCTCCCGGTATCATACGCTAGCCCTGTTTCGCCGCGCGCGGTTAAGCCGGTTTTAAAAGGAACACCCTAAGATAAGCATGAGGGAAGAAACATGAGCAAGCTTGAGCGCGTACTGGTGGTGGGCATGGGCAAGGTGGGGCGTCTGGTCGCGACCTTGCTCAAGGAAAGCGGCTTCGACGTGCTCGGCCTCGACGCGCAGCCGCAGAACGACCTGCCGGTGAAAGTGGATGTGTGCGATATTTCCGACGCCGCCACGCTTGCGGGAAAACTGAAGGGCAGGGACGCGGTGATTTCCTGCCTGCCGTATCATCTGAACATTCACGTGGCCCGCATCGCGCATGCGGCGGGCGCGCATTACTTCGACCTGACCGAGGACGTGCCGACCACGCGCGAAATTCGCCGCCTCGCGGAAACGAGCAAGGGCGTGATGGCCCCGCAATGCGGGCTGGCGCCGGGGTTCATTGGCATCGTGGGCGCGCATTTGGCATCGAATTTCGATGAGCTTCGCAGCATTGAATTGCGCGTCGGCGCGCTGCCACGCCACCCCAAGGGGTTGCTCGGTTATGCGTTCAACTGGTCGGCGGAAGGGGTGGTGAACGAATACCTCAACGACTGCGAGGTGATTGCGGGCGGTGAGATCAAGATGGTGCCCGCCATGCAGGACATCGAGCAGATCGTGCTTGGCGGCATGACGCTCGAAGCCTTCACCACCTCCGGCGGGCTCGGCACGATGTGCGAGACCTATGCGGGCAGGGTGGGCGAGCTGAATTACAAGACCATGCGTTATCCCGGCCATTGCAAGCTGATGCGCTTCTTCTTTCATGAGCTTCTGATGCGGGAGAACCGTGAACTGGCGGGCAAGATTCTGGTCAACGCCAAGCCGGCGGTGAATGAGGATGTGGTGTATGTCCATGCCGCCGTGGAGGGCACGAAGCGCCCGCCGCGCACGATCCGCGAGGGGCTGTGCCGCGATGAGTTCGTGCGGGAGTATTATCCGCTGGAGATTGCGGGGCTGACCTGGCGGGCGATTTCCTGGACGACCGCCGCTTCAGTGGTGGCGGTGGTGGAAATGGTGGCATCGGGCCTGTTGCCGGGCAAGGGATTCATCAAGCAGGAGGAAATCTCCCTTGAAGCGTTTTTGAAAACCAAAGCGGGCGCTTTGTACAGAAAATTTGAGTGATTACTTCTCCATAATTTCACATTTTTTCTCTTTATTTCACATATTAGATGGCGTAACTCCAGGGCAAATTCATCTTGGAGCCGATCATGACCGATACCCTGAACCTGCCTTACACCTTGACCAAAACCTTTGAAGAGCCCCTGCAAGAGGGCGTGGTCCGAATTCCCACCTTCACCGTGCGCTTCGGGGACGCGGAAGCGGGGAATGTTGAGGTGTTCTTTCATGCGCTCTGGGCGCGGGACGCCGCCATCGTCGTGACGCATGAGGGCGAGAAATGGGTGCTGACCACCAACCGCGCTGGCCAGGTGGTGGAAGCCGCCTATGGGCGCGTTGGAGATGAGAATCCGCCGCCGGTGGCGGTGACAGACGGGCATCGGGAAGTCGCTTCCCGCATGCTTGCCATCGCCATTGCCGCGCAGAAAGACGTGCTCAATTCCGAATGGAGCATCCACGAAGGCAGGGAGTATGCCGGGACAGTGGATGTTGCTGCGCTGGAACAGGCCCGCCAGCCCACTGCGGTCTAGGGAGATGCCTTAGAAACGCACTGGCCGCTTTTCGGCTTTATTGCTATGGGTGAAGAAACCATCCATTCAAGGAAAGCCATGGCCAAGGGCATTTTCGGACATCTGCTGACCACGCGGCGCTTTCTACCGCTGTTCGTCACCCAGTTCATCAGCGCGTTCAACGATAATATCTTCAGGAACGCGCTCATCATCCTGGTGACGTTCAAGATCGCCGAGGTGGCGGATGCCGCGTCATGGATGGTGCCGATGGCGGCGGGGGTGTTCATCCTGCCGTATTTCCTGTTTTCCGCCACCGCCGGTCTGATGGCCGACAGCCACGACAAGGCAAGGATGATCCGCCGCATCAAGGGCCTGGAGATCGGCATCGCAGCGTGTGCCTTTGCCGCATTCGCGATGCCAAGTGTGCCGCTGCTTTTCTTCACGTTGTTTCTGACCGGCGTGCAGTCGGCGTTCTTCGGGCCGCTCAAATATTCCATCCTGCCGCAGCATTTGAAGGAGAATGAGCTGGTGGCGGGCAATGCCTTCATTGAAACGGGCACCTTCCTTGCCATTCTGCTCGGCACGATCGTGGGCGGCACGCTGGCGGGCATCGACGTGCATGGGGGGATGTATGCGGGCGGGGTGATGCTGGTGCTTGCCGTCTGCGCCTGGCTGTGCGCCTGGGCGATTCCGTCTGCGCCGCCGCTGCGGACGGATCTGAAGGTTTCCTGGCATATCTGGCGCGATACGAAGGAGATCGTGGGGCATGCGAAGCAGAACCGCAGCGTCTATTTGTGCATTCTCGGCATTTCCTGGTTCTGGTTGTTCGGCGGGGTGTGGCTGTCGCAGTTTCCACTTTACGTGAAGCAGATATTGCAGGCCGACGAGCATCTGGTGACGTTGTTCCTGACGCTGTTTTCGGTAGGCATCGGCATCGGTTCTTATATCTGCGGAAAGATATTGAACGGGCAGTTGCATGCGCGGCCCGTGCCGGCAGCGGCGCTCGGCATGACGGTGTTTACCGTGGATTTCATCATTGCCAGCGCCCTGCTGCCGCCGCTGGCGGGGGCGGAGTCGCGCGATGTATGGATGTTCCTTTCCGACTGGCATGGCATCCGCATCGCGTTTGACCTCGTGATGGTGGCGGTGACGGGGGGTATTTTCATCGTGCCGCTTTACGCGCTGCTTCAGGCGCGCTCGGATGAGGAGCATCGCTCCCGCGCGGTGGCGGCGAACAACATCGTGAACGCGCTGTTCATGGTGGCGTCGTCCGTCGCGGTGATGGCGCTGAATAAGGCGGGGTTCGGGTTGTTGCCGGTGTTTGCGCTGCTGGCGGTGGGCAATCTCGCCGTCGCGCTGTTCATCTGCGGGCTGCTGCCGGATACGGTGCTCAAATCCCTGCTGAAGGGGCTGCTGAGGCTTTGCTTCCGGGTGGAGGTGCGGGGCATCGAGCACTTCCACAAGCTCGGCGAGCGGGCGCTGATTGTAGCCAATCACCAGTCCTTCCTCGACCCGCCGTTGCTGGCTGCCTTCCTGCCGGGGAAGCAGACCTTCGCGGTGAATACGTTTATTGCGAAGCATCCGCTGATCCGGCCGTTCCTGTCGCTGGTGGACGCGTTTCCCATGGATCCCACCAACCCGCTCTCGGCCAAGGCGCTGGTGGAACATATGCGGGAAGGGTACAAGGCGGTGATCTTTCCCGAAGGGCGCATCACTGTCACCGGCAGTTTAATGAAAGTGTATGAAGGGCCGGGCATGATCGCCGACAAGGCGGACGCCGATATTCTGCCCGTGCGCATCGAGGGGGCGCAGTACACCTATTTCTCCCGCATGAAGGGCATGGTGCGGCGCAGGCTGTTTCCAAAAATCGTGATTACCGTCCTGCCGCCGGTGCGGCTGGAGGCGGGGGAAGCGGCGGGCAAGGCACGGCGCAAGCAGATCGCCAGAAGCCTCTACGACGTGATGTCGCACATGATGTTTGCGAGCACCGATACGCGCAAAACACTGGCGCAGGCGCTGGTGAACGCGGCCCAGCTGCATGGGCGCAAGCACAAGATCATCGTGGATATCGAGCGCATCCCCATGCATTACGGGCAGCTGCTTGGTGCGTCTTACGGCCTCGGCTGGACGCTCAAGTCCAAGATCGGCAACGAGCAGTATGTTGGCGTGATGCTGCCCAATGTGCGCGCGGCGGCGGCGGCGTTTTTCGCGCTGCAGATGATTGGCCGCGTGCCGGCGATGCTGAATTACAGCGCCGGCATCGCGGCGCTGCACAAGGCGTGCGCCGAGAAGTCCGGCCAGACGCTGACGATCCACGTCTCTACGAATCCGGTGCGCCGGTTTACGATCGACATTTTCCGCATGGGTTACTATGGCGGCACCGGGGGGCGGCACATCACCCGACTGGGGCCGTTTCCCGGGGCGGTGCAGGACGATCCGCCGATTGGGCCGAACCGGCTTCGCGAGTGCCGGTGGCTTCGCGACTGCGCATCGCCGTGACGGAGGTCGACCACGTCACGGCGATGCAGCGACCGAGGCTCAGGCCTTCAGCGCGGCCGCGACCGACTCGGCGAACGGCGTCGTCGGCCGGCCG
>JAFLCR010000141.1 GCA_017302755.1 Alphaproteobacteria bacterium | reverse complement strand
GGTTTTTGGCCTTCTTTGCACAGCTTATCCGCATGCGCCTGCATGGCGGCCGCCATATCCGTTCCCGCAGGGTTGACGCTCACGATCTTCGCGCCAAACAACCCGTCCAGCAAAACATTGCCGCCGGTTTCAAAATTGGCGTCCATGCCCTGCGTGCGCCGCTCCAGCAGAATATGGCATTCCAGCCCAAGGCGGGCACAGGCCGCCGCCGTCTGGCGCGCGTGGTTGGACTGCACGGCGCCTTGGGTCAGCACGACGTCCGCGCCCTGTTTTTTCGCGTCTGCCAGCAGAAATTCCAGTTTTCGGTTCTTGTTGCCGCCCAGCGCCAGGCCGGTGCAGTCATCCCGCTTGATCCAGATCTCCACCTGCCCCAGACGGGCGGAGAGCCGCGCCGCAGCTTCAAAGGGGGTTGGAAGATGGCAGAAGGACAGACGTGGAAAACGGGAAAGGTCGAGCATGATCGCTCCTGTAGGGGTTTGGAGTCTTTATTGACAGATACCCAGGCGGTTGTCATGTATTGACTGCATTTCTTAACCACGGAGGCCACTGTGAAACCGCTGCTCGTGTTACTGACCCTGCTTTGCCTGACTGCCTGCAACACCATGGAAGGCATCGGCAAGGATATTGAGAGCGGCGGCAATAACCTTCGCAAGTCGGCGCAGCGGAATAAGTAATCTCCGTTTCGCTTAAGCAGAGTCGGTAATTGCTGCCATCATGCGTCTTTCGCATGGCGAAGCGGGATTCGCACAAAAATCAACACCGGCCAGGAAGATAGCGATTTACAATCCTCCTCCATGTTTTACAGAAATTAACTCCCGCATCAGACGGGAGCATTCGCAAAACTAGGGAGCATTCATTCGCATGTCCGGACAGATCATTCACACCACGCACGCCAGCATCCACGATCCGATTTTTGAAAAAAAGCCCTCCGAAGTCATCTACCAAGTCTATCCCTCCAGCTTCAACGACGCTAACGGCGACGGAATCGGCGACCTGAAGGGCATTACGGAAAAGCTCGACTACATCCAGAGCCTGGGCGTGGACGCCGTCTGGATTTCCCCCTTCTTCCTTTCCCCGCCCGGCCAGAAGGGCGACGGCGGCTACGCGGTGTCCAACTACCATGAGATTGACCCCCGTTTCGGCACCATGGCGGATTTTGATCAGCTTCTGGAAGAAGCTCATGCGCGCGGCATCCGCATCTATACGGATTTCGTGATGCCGCACACCTCGGACGAGCACCCCTGGTTCCAGGCCAGCGCCGCCAGCAAGGACGCCTCGAACCCCTACGCCGATTTCTACATCTGGCACGACGGCAAGCGCGACGAGCAGGGCCGTCTTGTCAACGACCGGGGCGAACCTTTGCCGCTAGACGAACACGGGCGGATCCTGAACGGGGAGCGCCCTGCCCTTCCCAATAACTGGCTGTCGCTGTTCGGCGGCCCGGCCTGGGAATGGAACGAAACCCGCCAGCAGTACTACCTTCACCATTTCCTGCCCAGCCAGCCCGCCACCAACGTGATGTACGGCCAGGTGCGCGCGGCGCTTCTGGCGGAAATGAAGTTCTGGCTGGATAAGGGCGTGGACGGCTTCCGACTGGACGCCCTGCCGCATGCCGGTTGCCACCCGGAATTCCATGACGACATCCTGCGACCCGAGCTGAACGGCAACCCGCCCGCCACGCCGGAATGGGGCGATTATTACCTGCTGCACAGCTTCTGCCAGAACCACGTCTTCGATCTGGTGCGTGAAGTCCGCCAGCTGCTGGACCATTACCCGGGAGCGCAGGCGCTCGGAGAAATCCTCTCCGGGCGCGACGGGGGACGGAACTCCCTTCCCCTCGCCACGCAGTTCGTCGGCCCGGGCATGCTCGACATCTGCTACACCAATGCCCTGCTCTTCACGCAGTACGAAGATGCGCAGGCGCTGCGGGACATGATCGTCAATGCAGAGAGCAGCTTCCCCACCGACGGCGGCAACTGCAACACCGCCGGCAGCCATGACGTGCCGCGCTTTGCCAGCCGCATGACGGCAAATATCGCCGAAGAGCATCGCGAGCGGGCCACGCGCCAGCTGCTGGAGATCTTCATGGCGCTTCCCGGCAGCGTGACGCTCTATAATGGCGACGAGCTGGGCATGACCCAGGCCCGCGTGCCGGAAGACATCGCGATCGAACAGCTGCGCGACGCCGTGGCATTCACGCGCGGCATCGAGTTTGGCCGCGACGGCTGCCGCACGCCCTTACCTGCGAAGGCTCACGCGAAGAATGCCGGATTCAGCGATTCGGAAAAACCTTACCTTCCTGTACCAGAAGCGCATTACAACCTGGCGGTGGACCGTCAGGAGCTCGATCCCAACTCCATGCTGAATTTCACCCGCAACCTGCTGGCCTGGCGGGCCGAGCAATCGGCATTCATCAACGGCCAGACGACCGTGATCGACAACCAGGGAAGCCCGGTGCTCGCTTTCCTGCGCAGGAACCACGAGCAGAGCCTGCTCTGCCTGTTCAACACCAGCGACCAGCCGCAAGCCTTCCGCCCGTCTGATTACATGGATGAAGGCTTGCTGGAACAGGTTGGCATGAAGAAAGGCGATGTGGTGGTCATCGAGCCTTACGGCAGTCATTATCTCGGCTCGACGCGCGAACTGGCGGCGGCGAAAGGCGCCAATAGAAACGAAGTTGCCTAAACCGTCGGCTTGGCGGCGAAACCGGCCTCCACGATGCCCCGGGCGGGCTCTTCCTCGACGCGCTCCACGCGCGCCGCGGGAGGGCCTTCCCGGCAAGCATCTAGCATCTGGCGGATGGTGGGCTCCTCGCCCTTGAAGATCGCCTCCACCGTGCCGTCGGCGCGGTTCCTCACCCAGCCGGAAAGCTCGAGGCGGTTCGCGGTAACGACCGTCCAGGCGCGGTAGCCCACGCCCTGGACACGGCCGTGGATGCGCACGCGGACGGCCATGAGCTGCATGATCTTAGATTTCCGGTTCTTTGACCGTGACGTGCTGGCGCACATAGGCCGCGAAATCCGCCTCAAGCGTGTGCAGCGTGCCGGCAGCGGCCGCCGCCTGCATCAGGAATGCCGCGCTCGCCCATTGGCCGCGCGTGTCATACAATTTTTCCGCTGTTTCCTCCCAGCCCTGGCTGCTGGCGAAGCCGGTGACGACATAGGAAGCCACGCCGGCGATCTGGCGGGCCAGACGCTCCTGGGTTTCCACGAACCAATCCACCGTATGCGTCAACTGGAGCGCTTCGTCGTAACCGCGCTTCATCATATAGGACAGCGTATGCATCCATACCCCATCTATGGCTTTATTCAAGAGGTTGGCAGCAAAGGTGACGCCATCCACATCGTAGCCGAAGGCGCGCCATTCAGCCTGGTTGTTGACCGATTCATGAACAAAACGTGAGCGCTGCTCTACCGTTTCCAGCAGCGGCGCCAGGGCATGCACCAGAGCGTTGTATCCATCATCCGTAAACTTGGGAGTCTCTTCGAAGGTGAAGCCGAAGCGATACTGTTCCACGAAAAAAATATGATCTCCCATGTCCTGCTCCTTTTCAATTTAACAAATGTTAACCGTTCTAGCGCGGTAATATGACAAACTTGTGTCAGCTGGGACTCCGCTTGAAAAAGAATTCCTGAGCCTGTCATTCCCGCGAAGGCGGGAATCCATACTCACCAGCGGCTGAAATATCTGTAAGAGCTTGTATTTTATTGCCTGTAGTTATGGATTCCCGCCTTCGCGGGAATGACAAATTTAAACTGAGTCACTACGCCGCGCGGTCGAATTCGATAATCGTCTGGTCCACAGCCACCGAATCCCCCGGGGAAACCGAGATTTTTTTCACGATCGCGTCATGGTCAGCATAGATCACGTTCTCCATCTTCATGGCTTCAATCAGCACCAGCTCCTGGCCGCGCTTGATCTCCTGGCCCTCTTCGACCTTGAGCGCCACCACCATGCCCGCGATGGGCGCTTTGAGGTGAGGCTGTTTGCCGCCGTCCTTGTCTTCGGGCATGTATTTGAAGAGCTCTGCCACGCGCGGGGTGAGCACCTTGGCTTCCACCGTCGAGCCGCCGTGGGTCAGGCGATAGCCGTTGGCCAGGAAGTCCACCTTCACGCTCACCTGCCTGCCGTTGATCGTGCCCTGGAACAGGCGCTTGCCCAGGTTCCACGAGCTGCGGACCGAGATCACCACGTTCTGGTAGGAGATGTCGTAGCCGTATTCCTTCGGGCGCACGAAGACGGAATATTGCTGCTCGCCCATCGCCACCACCCAGCGCGCGCCGATGGCGCGCTCGCGGCCGGGAAGCTGGCCGGTGCCCTTGGCGGCGCGCTCGGCGTCGCGAAGGAACATGTGCACCGCCGTGCCTAAAAACACCTGCGCGGTTTCGCTGGTGAGTTCGGCGCCGGCGAAGCCTTCGGGGTATTCCTCGGCAATAAAGAGCGTGGACATGTCGCCTTCCTGGAAGCGCTTATGGCCCAGGATGGCTTCAAGGAAGCTGATATTGTGCGAGATGCCGCGAATCACGTAGGCGCCGAGCGCGGCCTGCATGGCCTCGATAGCCTCCTTGCGGTTCGCGCCGTGGGTGACGACCTTCGCCACCATCGGGTCGTAGAACATGCTCACTTCGCCGCCTTCGTAGATGCCGCTGTCGACGATCACCTTATGGAGCGCAATCTCCGGCTCCTTGTAGCGAGTAATACGGCCCGTGGAGGGTAGGAAGCCGCGGCTGGGGTCTTCCGCGTAGACGCGTGTTTCCATCGACCAGCCTTGGATTTTCACTTCGTCCTGCGTGAAGGGCAGCTTCTCGCCCGCAGCGATGCGGATCATCTGCTCCACCAGGTCGATCTTGGTCACCTGCTCGGTGACGCGGTGTTCCACCTGAAGGCGGGTGTTCATTTCCAGGAAGTAGAAATTGCCGTCCGAGCCGTCGACGATGAACTCCACCGTGCCGGCGGAGTGGTAGCCGACCTTTTTCGCCAGGGCGACGGCCTGTTCGCCCATCGCCTTGCGGGTTTTTTCATCAAGGAACGGGCTGGGCGCTTCTTCGATGATCTTCTGGTGGCGGCGCTGGATGGAGCATTCGCGCTCACCGAGGAACACGACATTGCCCTTCTTGTCACCGAGGATCTGGATTTCGATATGGCGCGGCTTGGTAACAAATTTCTCGATGAACACGCGGTCGTCGCTGAAGCTGTGCCCCGCTTCCGCGGCGGCGCCGCGCAGGCCTTCCTTCAGCTCGTCGTCGTTGTTCACGACGCGCATACCCTTTCCGCCGCCGCCGGCGGCGGCTTTGATCATCACAGGGTAGCCAATTTTTTTCACCAGCTCACGCGCGTCTTCAAAGCTGGAAACCGCGTCCTGTCCACCGGGCACGGTGTTCACGCCAGCCTCGCGCGCGATGCGCTTGGATTCGAGCTTGTCGCCCATCAGCATCACCGCCTTCGAGGACGGGCCGATGAACGTCACCCGCCGTTCTTTTTCCACCGCCTTGGCGAAATCTGCGTTTTCCGAAAGGAAGCCGTAGCCGGGGTGCACCGCATCCGCACCCGAAGCACGGATTGCCGCCATCAGGCGCTCGATGTTGATGTAGCTCTGCAAGCTGGGGCTGGGGCCGAGATAGACCGCCTCGTCCGCCTCCTGCACGTGCAGGGCGTTGGTGTCTGCTTCCGAATAGACAGCGACAGTGCGGATGCCCATCTTGCGGGCCGTCTTCATGATGCGCAGGGCAATTTCACCGCGATTGGCGATGAGGAGTTTTTCGAACATAGCGCTCACAGCGGCA
>JAFLCR010000140.1 GCA_017302755.1 Alphaproteobacteria bacterium | reverse complement strand
AATACGCATATTGGAAAGCCCCTCGGCGGCTCCGAAATGGCGAATACGACTGCTGGTTTTGAGATATTCAGTAAGGCCGGAGGAATGTATCACCCACCGCCTTCCGCGAGCGCGTCGCCACGACGCCGGACTGGCCGCGGCGCGTCACCCTGGAATCCGCGGGCTCGGAAGGCGGCGCGGCGCTGCTGATCGAGAAATGCCTGCGCACCCTTCCCGCCCTTGACGCCGCCGACCGCAAGGACGCGCTCTCCATGCACCTGGCCCAGACGCTCGACGGCCTGCGCGTGTGGATGGATCGCGGCCTCACCCTGCTCGCTTCGGTGGGCAGCTCCGCGCCGTTCATCGGGCTGTTTGGCACGGTATGGGGCATCTACGGCGCGCTCACCCGCATCTCGGCGGCGGGCAACGCCTCGCTGAACGTCGTCGCCGGGCCGATGGGCGAAGCGCTCGTCGCCACGGCTGTGGGCCTCTTCGCAGCGATTCCAGCGGTGCTTGCTTATAACGCCTTCGTGCGCGCGAACCGCCTGCTGATCCAGGATTACCGCCACCTGGCCGAGCAACTCGCCGCCTATGCCACTTCCAAAAAACCCGACGCGGTCAAGCTGGCCGCCGGAGGCCAGTGATGGCGGGCGGCCTCGACCGCGAGGATTTCTCCGCCCCGATGGCGGAGATCAACGTCACCCCGATGGTGGACGTGATGCTGGTGCTGCTGGTGATCTTCCTCGTCACCGCGCCGATGCTGACCCAGGCGGTGAAGCTGGAACTGCCGAACGAAGTCGCAACCAGCATCGCCGACGAAAACCCCATCACGCTCTCCATTGATGCGAAAGGCCAATATTTCTGGGGCGAGGAAGCGCTCACCGACACCCAGCTCGAACAACGCCTGGAGGCCGAATCGCACCAGCCCACGAAACGCCCCATCCACCTGCGCGCCGACACCAGCGTGCCCTACGGCAAGGTCAATAAAGTCCTGGCGCTGGCCCAGAAACACGGACTGAGCCAGATCGGCTTCGTGACCGAGCCGAAGTAAGCCTCCCGCAACCTGATTTCGCTTAAGCGCCGCCCGAAGTTGCGCTAAACTCCGCCGCATGCCCGCTAAACCCGCCCCCGCGATCCGCAATACCCAGCAACGCAAGGCCATTCTCGGCGTGTTCGAGGCTTCGCATCACCCCCTTTCGCCCGAGCAGATCCTCGACGCCGCAAAGGAAGGGCAGCCGGGGCTGGGCATCGCCACCGTGTACCGCGAGCTCAAGCGACTATGCGAAGCGGGCGACATCGTACCCGTGCAGCTGCCCGGCGAGGCCATGCGCTACGAACGCGCCGGCCACGGCCACCACCACCATTTCAAATGCGTGAAATGCGACGGCGTGTTCGATTTCGAAGGCTGCCTGGGCAACGTGGCGTCACTGCTTCCCAAAGGCTTCAAGCACCAGTCGCATGAAATCATCGTCTACGGCACCTGCGCGGATTGCCGCTAGAAGCGGGCTGGCCATTTAAGAGCGCATCCTTTATGGTCCGGTGTTCCTTCACACCGAGAATCACGCCATGCGCCGCCTGACCGGTCTTCTTTTTCTCCTCCTCGCCTCCCTTGCCGCCCCGCTCTCCGCCCAGGAAGCCGCGCCGGACGCTTCCAATCCCGTCACCGGCTTTGTCGCAGATGAAATTCAGCTGCGCCTCGACAAGCCCTCCACCCCCGCCCCCATCGCGGGGAAAAGCCAGGTTATTCTGCGTTTCTGCGAAGTGCAGAACGAAGACAACTACTGCCGCCAGCCCTCGCGCGCCGTGCAGACGGCGGGCCGCAAGGTGGAGAATATCAAGATCGAGCCAAACATCCCCGGCGAGTGGCGCTTCTCCAGCGACTACACCCTCACCTTCACGCCGGAAAAAACCTGGCGCGGCCGCACGAGCTACACCGTCACCCTGCCCGCCGATCTCTTTCCCCCGCACGTGAAGCGCGACACGGATACGCACAGCTTCACCACCGCGCCGCTGCACGTGACCATCGAGAAGATGGACTTCCTGCAGGACGCGAACGACGCCACGAAGAAACTCGTCACCGCCCGGCTCGCCTTCAACTATCCGGTCAACCGCGCCTCGCTCAAGCAGGCGCTTTCCTTCACCATGGAAGGCCGCGAGACAGCGCTTCCCTTCACGCTGGATTTCTATAACGACGACGCCTCCGCCAACGCCGCCGTCGAGGTCGAAAAGCTGGAAAAGACCCAACAATACATGAAGCTATTCATCGCCCAGACCGTAAGCGCGGCGGACGATTCCAGCCTGCTCACCCCGCGCCCGGAAATCCAGGGTAAAAAGAAGGACAACGAATTCAGCGAACGCGTGCTGATCCCGAGCCTCTACGACTACCTCCAGGTCAAAAGCGTGCTGGCGCAGGTGCTGAAGAACGCGCAATATGTGCCGCAGCAGCTTCTTGCCATCGAGGCCAACGCCCCGCTGAAACCGCAGGAACTCAAGGCGTTCGTCGAGGCCAGGCTGCTGCCCAGGGATAAGCCGGTCGAAGGCGCCTCGCCGAAAAAGAATTACGCCTGGAGCGGCCCCGCTGAAGTCACGCCGGCGCTGCGCGAAACGCTGGAGCCAGTCGCCGTCACAGCGCCGGAAGACGACGCCCCTCCCTCCCCGGTCAACGCGCTCGCCTTCGCCGCGGAGGGCGGGCGTTACCTGCTGGTCACGGTGAAGAAAGGCCTGCCCGCCGAAGGCGGCTACGAACTCGGCCGCGATCTCGAAACCGTGATCCGCGTGCCCGACCTGCCGCGCGAGGTGCGCGTGATGGCCGAAGGCGCGCTGCTGTCGCTTTCCGGCGAGAAAAAGCTTTCCATTCTCTCGCTCGGCGTGAACGCCCTGCAATACGAGATCGGCCGGGTGAAGGAGGAGAACCTCAACCACCTCATCAGCCAGACTTACGGCCGTTTCGCCGACCCCGAATTCGTGAACGGCTACCAGTTCAACGAACACAATATCAGCCGCGTCTTCCGCGAGGAGCGCACGCTTTCCGGCGAGGATCCGAAAAAGCCGAACTTCTCCTCCTTCGACTTCACTCCCTACCTGCAAGACGGCGGCAAGGGGCTTTTCCTGTTGAAGATCACCGGCCAGCAGACCACCGTCACTTCCGAAACCGCAAAACCGCAGGAACTTTCCTGGTGGCGGCGCATCCTCGCCTTTTTCACCGGCGCGCCCAAACAGGAAGCCGCGCCGGAAACCGAAACCAGAACCTCCGCCACGTCGCCTGAAAAACGTTTCATCCTTGTCACCGATCTGGGCCTGATCGTGAAAAAGAACCTGGATGGCACGCAGGACGTGTTCGTGCAGTCCATCGGCGGCAGCGGCCCGGTCGCCGGCGTAGAGATCGCGGCGCTGGGCTTGAACGGCGAGCCTGTCGCCACCGCCACCACCGACGGCGAAGGCCACGCCATCCTGCCCAATCTCGACGGCTTCAAGGACGAGAAACGCCCCGTCGCCATCACCGCGCGCAAAAACGGCGACCTCTCCTTCCTTCCCTATGGCCGCTATGACCGCGAGCTGAACTATTCCAAATTCGACGTCGAAGGCGAACGCGCGAGCGAGGGCTTAAACGGCTACGTCTTCACCGACCGCGGCATCTACCGCCCCGGCGAAACGGCGCATCTCGGCCTCATCGTCAAGGCCAAGGACTGGACGAAGAGCCAGAAAGACCTGCCGCTGGTGCTGGAAATCGTGAACCCGCGCGGCCAGGTGGCGGACAAGCAGATCCTCAAACTTTCCGAGGAAGGCCTCATTGCCGCCGACTTCACCGTCAGCGACACGGCGGCGACCGGCGTCTACACGGCGAATCTCTATCTCGGCCGGGCTGACGGCGAGAAAGGCGCGCAACTGGCCAGCGCCCCGCTGCGCGTCGAGGAATTCCAGCCCGACCGCATGCGGATGAGCTCCGCCTTCACCCAGTTCGGCCTGCCGGTGGACAAGCTCGCCTGGGTAAAGCCCGAGCAGCTGACGGCAGACGTCACGCTGATGCACCTCTACGGCGCGCCCGCGCAGGAGCGCCGGGTGACGGCCAAGCTGGCGCTGTCGCCCAGCGGCTTCGGCTTCCACACCTTCCGGGAGTATAGCTTCGCGGCAAGCAACGGCATCGAGAAAGCCTTTGAGGAAACCCTCCCCGAAACCAAAACCAACGACCAGGGCGTCGCCCGCTTCCCCATCGATCTCGCCAAATACCAGGATTCCACCTTCCGCCTCACCTTCTACGGCGAAGGCTTCGAGCCGGATTCCGGCCGCAGCGTGAAGACGGCGAAATCGGTGCTCGTCTCCCCGCTCGACTACGCGCTGGGCGTGAAGCCGGACGGCAACCTGAACTACATCCATGTCGGCGACGCGCGCAGCCTGTCTCTGATCGCGGTGGACCAGAAGCTGGCCAAGATCAGCGCCACCGACGTCACCATGGAGCTGAAGCGGGTCAAGACCATTCAGTCCCTGGTGAAGGACAACCAGGGCGGCTACCGCTACCAACCCGCCACCATCGAGACGCCGGTGAAAACCGAGAGCACGTCCATCCCCGCCGAGGGCGGCAGCCTGACGCTGCCCACCGAGGAACCGGGCAGCTTCCTGCTGGTGTACAAAAACGCCCGTGGCGTCACCCTCGCCCGCGTGGCTTTCACCGTGGTCGGCGAGAGCAACGCCACGGCGAGCTTTTCCCGCGACGCCGCCATGCAGGTAACGCCGGACAAAACGGCTTACGGTTCGGGTGAGGAAATCGCGCTCAACATCCAGTCGCCCTATAGCGGCACCGGCCTCATCACTATCGAAACCGACCGCGTGATTGCCTGGAAATGGTTCACCAGCGATTTCACCAATTCGGTGCAAACCATCCGCATCCCCGAAGGGTTCGAGGGCAAGGGTTTCGTCAACGTGCAGTTCACGCGCGATCTGAAATCCAAGGAAATCTTCATGAGCCCCTTGAGCTTCGCTGTGGTTCCTTTCACCGCGAACATCGACGCTCGCGACCAGAAAATCACCCTGAACGCCCCGCAGGAAGCCGGCCCCGGCGACAAGGTGGTGGTCAGCTACAGCACCCGCAAGCCCGGCAAGATCGTGCTCTACGCGGTGGATGAAGGCATCCTCCTCTTCGCCCGTTACAAGAACCCCGACCCGCTCGACCACTTCCTGATGAAGCGCGCCCTGGAAGTGAGCACCTCGCAGATCATGGACTTGCTGCTTCCCGAATACTCCCTTCTCAAAGCCCTATCCGCGCAAGGCGGCGACGGCTGGGCCAATGACGGCAAGAACCTCAACCCCTTCAAGCGCAAGACGGAACCGCCGGTGGCCTATTGGTCCGGCATTCTCGAAAGCGATGACTCCCCACGCGAATGGACGTTCACCGTCCCGCCTTATTTCAACGGCGGGGTGCGCATCCTGGCCGTCGCGGTTTCGAGCGACGCGATGGGCACCGCGGAGGCCGGCACCCATGTGCGCGGGCCCCTGATCATCACCCCTAACCTGCCGCTGTTCGCCGCCCCGGGCGACGAGTTCGACACTCCCGTCACCATCAACAACTATGTGAAGGACTCCGGACAGGACGCCAAGGTGACGCTCACCTTGGAACCCTCCCCCGGCCTCGCCGTGGTGGATGCGCCGAAAGACCCGCTGCCCATCCCCGAAGGTGGCGAGAAAACCGTGTCCGTGAAACTGAAAGCCACCGAAACGCTCGGCTCCGCGAGCGTGAAATTCACCGCCGCTTCCGGCAACACCAGCTTCACCATAGAACAGACGGCAAGCATCCGCCCGCCACTGCCCGCGATGACCACACTGGTGACGGCCTATGCGAAGGAAGCCAGCGCCATCGCGGTCAATGCCCGCTCGCTCTACCCTGAATTCGCGAAAGTAACCGCAACCGCCTCCAGCCTCCCCGTCAGCCTCATCGGCGGCCTCAAGGATTATCTGGAGGATTACCCTTACGGCTGCGTGGAGCAGCTCACCAGCCAGAACTTCCCCAACGTCATCC
>JAFLCR010000014.1 GCA_017302755.1 Alphaproteobacteria bacterium | reverse complement strand
GCACGGCTCCACCATCGCGACCGCATCCCCCTGATCGAAGGCCGCATGCACTGCTGTAGAAAACGCCGAGGATGAACCCACCGTCACGAAGATGCGCTTGTAATCCACCGTTAAGCCTTCATTGTCGTGGTAATGCTCGGCGATGCGCTTTTTCAGCGTGCCGGTACCACCTGCATCGGTGTAGCCCCATTTTTCCGCATCGAGAAGTTTCTGACCGCGCTCCAATACCTTCTTCGGCGGCATGTTCCCCGGCTGGCCTACGGAAAGATGCAGGATACGCTTGCCCGCAGCTTCCAGGCGGTTCGCTTCCTTGAACACTTTCATGACTTCGAAGGAAGGAATATGGCTGCGCTGCGAAACTTTCATGACACCAACTCTATAAAACCACCCCAAATTCGGGGAATTTGTGGTAGTATGAATCTTCCCTTTTGTCACGTACTCCTGTAAAAAATGGCTATTTTCCGCCTATTTTGCCTTATTTTGTGCCTTATTTATGCCTCTGCTGCCCATGCCGGCAAGGGGCTGGCGCTCATCCGCGACGCGGAAATCGAGTCGCTGCTCAAGGATTATGAGCGCCCTCTCCTGAACGCCGCCGACATCGCCCCGGACAGTGTGCGCATCTTCATCATCAATGACCGCGACATCAACGCCTTCGTGGCGGGCGGCACCAACATCTTCCTGCATACGGGGGTCATCCTGGCTTCAGAAACGCCGGAAATGCTGATCGGCGTCATGGCGCATGAAACCGGGCATATCGCGGGCGGCCATCTGGCGCGCGGCACGGAGGCGCTGCAGAACGCCCATATCGAAACCATTCTCAGCGTGATCGCGGGCGGCATCGCCGCCGCTTCCGGCGCCGGCGCCGCTGGCGGGGCGATCATGAGCGCGGGCACCCACCTCACCCAACGCCAGATGCTTGCCTATTCGCGCGGCAACGAGGAGGCTGCGGATCAGGCGGCAATCGGCTATCTCAAGGCCAGCGACGTTTCGCCGCGCGGGCTGCTTGACATGTACGAAGTGCTGCGTACCCAGGAGACGCTGCGCCTGGGCGGCATCAACCGCTACCTCATGACCCACCCGCTCAGCCGCGAGCGCATCGCGCATATCCGGGGCGTGATCGAGGAAAGCAAGACGCTCAGCAACACCACCATCACCGAATCATTAAAAGCGCGTCATGCCCGCATGCTGGCCAAGCTGCGCGGCTTTCTCGACCGCCCGCGCGAAACGCTGGAACGCTACCCTGCGCGGGACAAAACCCTGCCCGCGCGCTACGCCCGCGCCATCGCCTATTACCGCCAGCCTGACCTTCCTAAAGCGCGGGCGGAAATCGACGGACTGATCGCCGAATATCCGGCGGATGGCTACTTCCATGAATTGAAAGGGCAGATCCTTTTTGAACACGGGCGAGTGCAGGAATCGATCGCCAGCTACCGCAAGGCCCGCGAATTACTGCCCGGCGCACCGCTGATCCGCTTGGGCCTTGCCACGGCGCTTCTGGCCACGGAGGAGAGTTCGCATCTGGCCGAAGCGGTAAAGGAACTTGAGAAAACCACCGCGCTCGATTCCACCCTGCCCGATGCCTTCCGCCAGTTGGCGGTGGCCTACGGCCGCAAGGGCGATACCGGCCGCACGCACCTGGCGCTGGCGGAGGAAATGCTGCTGATCGGAGAACGCAAGGAAGCCAAGCGCCAAAGCGAAATGGCCGAAAAAATTCTTCCCCCGGGTTCGCCTTCCGCCCTGCGCGCCCGCGATGTCAAGGAAATCGCCGGCCGGGAACTGCCCTAGTTGTTTGCTTGCACCCGATCCGCTTTCCGCTGGCGCGGAAATGCTCACATGGCGCGCCGCGCGTGCGCGGGCTGACGGCTCGTTCTTCGTTTGCTCCCGCTGCGCCCCTGCGGGGCTCACATGGAGCGCCGCGTGCGCGCGGGCTGACGGCTCCCTAGAGCCACGTGGATTTTCATGATTTCTGAATTGCGTGAACGCACCTTTGCAGTTATCAAGAAACGGTGATGCCACCTTCACCAGATTTAAGGAGTTTACGTCTCATGGCTTCCATGAAAAATGCAGTGATCGCTTTTGCAGCCCTTGCCGCCGTCGGTATCGCCGCTTCCGTATTCTACAACGGAAAAGCCGTGTCCACGGATAGCAAATCCCTCACCAAGGAAGACGTGCAGGGCATCATCAAGGAATGGATCCTCGCCAACCCGGAAACGATCATCGAATCCGTGAACGGCATGCAGAAGAAGCAGATGGAGGAGCAGTTCGGCAAAGCCAAGGAAAACATCGCCAAGAAAAAGGACGAGATTTTCAATGATGCCGGATCTCCGGTTGCCGGCAACCCGAAGGGTGATGTCGTGCTCGTCGAATTCTTCGACTATAATTGCGGCTACTGCAAAAAGGCTTTCACCACGGTCAACAAGCTGATCGAGGATGACAAGAACCTGAAGGTCGTTTTCAAGGAATTTCCTATCCTGAGCGAATCTTCCGAGCTGGCCGCCCGCGCGGCGCTGGCCGTGTACTCGCTGGATAAGGCGAAATACTTTGACTACCATGCCGCGCTGATGAAGTTCACCGGCAACAAGGATGAAGCGAAGCTCCTCGAACTCGCTAAGGATGTCGGCGTTGACCCCGACAAGCTGAAAGCAGAGATGGGCAAGCAGGAAGTCAAGGATGCCATCAACCGTGACCGTACGCTCGCCCAGGCGCTCATGATCCGCGGTACGCCGGCCTTCATCATCGGTGATGAGCTGATTCCAGGCGCGATCGAGTTTGATGCCCTCAAAGCGAAAATCGCCGCCGTGCGCGGCGGCGCAAAGCCTGCCGAAGCACCGAAGGAAGAAGAAAAGAAAAACTGATTCAGCAAGCGAGCTGAAAAGCCCCGCATCTTCATGATGCGGGGCTTTTTTTATATCCGCGTTATAAGCTTACCTCGCTGCGAACAGTTTTTACCCACCATAAAGGGTGGTGTGTTTCCAGTTCCAAAGCCGCCCTTGCAGCCGCTTCCTCGGATTCAAATATGCCAAAACACGTCGCGCCGCTGCCGCTCATGCGGGCCAACAGACAACCCTTGGCATCTTCAAGCGCCCGTAGAGTCTCTCCTATGGACGGGGCAAGCGTGATGGCGGCGTTCTGCAGATCATTAGCTGTTTTTGCCAGGAAATGGCAAAGCTCACGAGTATCCGTGAAACCTGAAGGACGATTCATGGGCTCACGCAGCGGTGATTGGTACGCAGCAAATACGTCAGGCGTGGCCACCGCCACGCCTGGGTTGGCCAGCACCAGCCAAAGCGAAGGCATGGGCTTCAGAATCTCCAATGTCTCGCCGATTCCAAGCGCCCAGAGGGGGCGCGACAGGCTGCACATCGGCACGTCCGCGCCAAGCATGGCCGCCAGTTTGCTCCACTCTTTCACCGGCCATTCGATGTTCCAGCGCCGCTTCAGCAGCCGCAGCATGGCCGCAGCGTCCGCAGTACCTCCACCGAGGCCGCCGCTTACCGGGATTTCCTTTACCAACCGCACCGCCAGCCTTTCTTCCGCCCCCGTCATTTCCCGCAATAGACGCAGCGCGCCGAGAGCCGCATTGCTGCGGCTGGAGCCAATGGCATTCGCAAAACTGCCGTTAATCAGAAGGTGATCCTGCTCGTCCGGCGCGGCTTCCGCTTCCAGGCGTTCACCAACATCGGCGAATATCACCATTGTTTCCAAAAGGTGGTAGCCATCCGGCCGGCGCCCCGTTACATGAAGACAAAGATTGATCTTCGCGAGGGCGACTTCGGCATCCATGTCAGCGGCTCACTCTTTTTCCGCTTTCTGCGGCCCGCCGCTCAGTCCCTTTTCGAGCTTTTCCCGAATGGCGGCAACTTCATCTTTCTCCGGCTTGAAGCTGAGGGCGCGCTCCCACTGGAAGCGGGCTTCCACCTTCCTGCCGGTGCGCCAGTAGACATCGCCCAGATGGTCATTGACCGTTGGGTCATAAGGCATCAGTTCCACGGCACGTTCAAGGTAGCGGGTGGCATTGTCGAGATCGTTTTTCAGATAGAACGCCCAGCCGTAGCTATCAAGAATGTGTGGCTCATTGGGGCGTTGCTTCACGGCGCGGGCGATATACTCCATCGCCTTTTCTCCGTGCAGCCCCTGATCGAGCCAGCTATAGCCGAGATAGTTCAGCACTTCCGGTTCTTCAGGCTTGAGTTCCAGCGCTTTCAACAAGTCAGCTTCCGCCTTCTCCCACTGTTTGGAGCGCTCTAGGCAGGCGCCGCGGAAAAAGAACAGCGGCCAGTGCCGGGCCTCCGGCTTTTCCACGGTGGCGATAGCCTGGCTGTAGACCTCCGCCGCCTCCGCATAGCGCTTGTCGTCGCGCAGGATGGCGCCCATCTGCATATAGATGCCCAGCTCCTTGGGGCGCTCCACCACCAGCGCCCTGAGCGCGGCGATTGCTTCGTCAGTCTTGTTCTGCTTGCGCAAGAGCTTGGCGATCTGCGTCTGCGCCGAGAAATAGACGGAAGACGTTTTGGGAATCGCCTGGTACGTCTCGCGGGCTTCGTCCAGCAGGCCTTCGTTTTCCTGCAAGCGTCCAAGCTCGTAGCGGGCTTGGTGGAATTCCGGATGTAGGTAAAGCGCCATCTGCATCAGCGCGTATCCGTCGTCGCGCGCACCGAGCACGGCGGCAAACGCCCCGGCATTGGCCAGCGCTTCAGCCGCGCCGTCTAGCGCATTGCGGGGTTTCAGGCCGGTGGCGGGCGAATCCTCGCTCAGCACCTCCTCAGCGGGTTGCTTCGTTTCCGCGCCGCGTCCGCATTCCATTGCGGCAAGCCGCGCCCTCGGAGCAAAGGGGCTGTCCTTGCGGTCGATCACAGCGGCGAAGTGCTTGGCGGCTTCCACCTGATTGTCTCGCTGACAGGCCATGAGGCCACGGTGGTAACCCAGCAGATCGGCCAGGCGCGGCTCGTCTTTCTCGGCCTGATCAAGCACGTGCTTCGCCGCCGCCGGATCCTGGGTCGACCAGGCGGAGAGGAGCGGGAAAAGCGCCATGTAAATGCCTGGCGCCTTCGCAGTGCCCAGAATGCCCGGCACGCTGGCGTTATCGCCTTTTTTCATGGCCGTCACGGCGCGCAGCACCGTCAGAAGCGGGGTATCGCTTTCCTTCATCATCGAAGGCTTGCCGGCCAGGCGGATTGCCATCTCCACATCGCCGCGCGCGAGCTTGATCTTGATGCTTTTCAGCAGGATCTCGGGGCGGTCGGGGTTTTCGGAAAGCAGCTCGTCATAGGAGCGGTCCGCCGCGTCCAACTGGTTGGTGGAGCGGGCAAAACGGGCGGAAAGATAGCTTCCGACCGACATCGGGGCTTCCACGGCCGGCCTGGGAGCCTCGACTGCCGGCGCCGGCGCGTTTTCGGCGGAAAAAGCAGGAAAACCAAGGGTCAGGACGGGGATAAGGGGGAGCAGGCGAAGCTTCATAAGGTTGAATTCTATGCGATTTTGCGTTTCAGTCCAATGGAATTGAAGATTCAGGCTATCATTTATTACTTGAATTTAGGTTTAAAATCCGGCAAAAGCACCGCCTGACTTATACCCTGTGAGGAATGCGCCATGAGCAGTAAAAATAACCCCGAAAACCGCGGCCGCGTGACGGAACTGCGCAAATACAACGGCAAAAAAGTGCAGCCGGTGATGTACATCAACCCGACTAAGGGCACGAAATACATCGCGGCGCAATACGAAGACGGCAACCTGGTGATTGATCCGTCCAGCAAGATGCCGATCGCGTACAAGAAGATCTAACATTTTTAAATTCCAACCGTCGTTCCGCCTTGAGGCGGGGCATGCTGTCGTCGTGGAACTGGATTATAGGCCTTCTTGAGAAAGGAAGAATCCATGCCCATTGTACTTACGCTGGAAGACATTACGCGGTTCGAGGGCTTAAAATTTCAGGATATATCCAGGCTGGGCGGCCGTAAGGTCATAGGCTTCATCCCTATTTCCGCCATCATTAAAGAACAAGCCCATATTCCTGCGATGCTGCAGGATTTGCAAACGAAGGGCATTCATTTCTTTATTGTGGCTTCTCCTTTTGAAGGCGAAAACAGAGACACAACCCCACCGCTCACCGATGAAGCGCAAATCATCGAAGAGCTGGGCGACCCTCAACAATGCCTTCGGTATACTGCCGCCGGACGCGCCATTTATGCCTACGAACCCCTGGCGCTTTCCGCCCTGCTGGCGGCACATGCCCCTATGCTTGAAACCGCCGGGTGGAAAAAGCCAGATCAAGACATGGCCCCCGACATCTTTGCGCTAAGAATCGCCACGGAATGGGTGCCGCCTTCTAACCCCGTGCATAAACTCGTGGAGCGGGTCTTCGGCAATCCCGAATATGCGCTGACGGGAGATGAGGCCCAGCAGGAAGCGGATTACTTTGTGCTGTATTATAAAATCTTCCTGGCGACCGGTAATCAGGGTTATCGCCCCGGCCAGTTTTATATCTACACCCGGCTGGGCCAGGAAACCTATCAGCTGTACCGCGAAGGAGTGATTGCCTTGCGCGAGCAGGTTCTGCCCGAACTTTCCCATGAAGAAAAATTGTCTTTTCCCCCTATGGAGCCAGATTTAAGCGATCCTCTGGTCATGATGGAAACGCTGCGCGGCATGATGTCCCGCAGATAGTTTCTTCTACATCCCGACGTAATTCGGGCCGCTGCCGCCTTCGGGCGTCACCCAATGGATGTTCTGGAGCGGATCCTTGATGTCGCAGGTCTTGCAGTGGACGCAGTTCTGCGCGTTGATCTGCAGGCGCGGCGTGCCTTCCTCGTTCTTCACGATTTCATAAACTCCTGCCGGGCAATAGCGCTGTTCGGGCGCATCGTATTCCGGCAGGTTTACCGCCACCGGCACCGCCGGGTCGCGCAACTGCAGATGCGCGGGCTGGTTCTCGTCGTGACTCAGATTGGCAAGATACACCGAGGAAAGGCGGTCGAAGCTCACCACATTGTCGGGCTTGGGATAAGCAATAGGCTGCATGGCGCGCGCCGGCATCAAGGATTTATGGTCTGCGCGATGCTTCAGCGTCCACGGCGCGCAGCCACGGAAGATGAAGGTGTCCACCGCCGCATGCAACAACCCGGCGAACAACCCGCCGTGGAAGCCCGGGCGGATATTGCGGACGCCCTGTAACTCCGGCCATACCCAGGAAGTTTTGAGCTTCTCTGGATAAGCTTCCAGCACCGGCCCGCCGTTTTTCATAAGTGCGTCGAACGCCGCCTCGGCGGCAAGCATGCCGGATTTCATCGCCGTATGCGTGCCTTTGATTTTTGGGACGTTGAGGAACCCCGCCGCGCAGCCGATGAGCGCGCCGCCGGGAAAGACCAGCTTTGGAATCGACTGGAACCCGCCCTCGTTCAGCGCCCGCGCGCCGTAAGAAAGCCTGCGCCCGCCCTCGAAAAGCGGACGGATGCCCGAGTGCTGCTTGAAGCGCTGGAATTCCTCGAAGGGGTTGAGATAAGGATTCTCGTAATCCAGCCCCACCACGAACCCCACCGCCACCTGGTTCGTTCCCAGATGATAGAGGAAAGAACCGCCGTACGTCCGGGTATCCATCGGCCAGCCGACGCTATGCGTGACCCTCCCCGCGCGGTGTTTCGTGGGATCGACTTCCCACAGCTCCTTGATGCCGATGCCGTAGGTTTGCGGCTGCACACCCTCACGAAGGTTCAGGCGCTTCATCAGTTCCTCGGACAGCGAGCCGCGGCAGCCTTCCGCGAAGAGCGTGTATTTCGCTGCAATCTCAACACCAGGCTGGAAATGGGCCGTCTCCTTGCCTTCCTTGTCGCGCCCCATATCGCCAGTGACGATGCCCTTGACGCCCCCGTCGCCCCAGAGAAGGTCAGCGGCGGCGAACCCCGGAAAAATATCGACCCCGAGCGCCTGCGCCTGCTCGCCCAGCCAGCGGCAGAGGCGGCCCAGGCTGATGATGTAATTGCCGTGATTCCTCATCTGCGGCGGCGTGGGCAGGCGGATCGCATGCTTTTCGGTCAGAAGGAGAAAGCGGTCTTCGGTAACCGGCGTTTCGAGCGGCGCGCCTTTGGCCAGGTAATCGGGAATCAGCTCGGCCAGCGCGCGGGGCTCAAAGGCTGCGCCGGAAAGAATATGCGATCCGACCTCCGCCGCCTTCTCGACGACTGCGACGGTAAAGGATGCACCGGCCTGTTGCTTCAACTGCGCAAGGCGGATGGCCGCAGAAAGCCCTGCCGGCCCCGCGCCGACGATCACCACATCGTATTCCATGCGTTCTCTTGTCATCTCAGCCGCTTTCCTCCATGCTGTAATTTTTGAGTTAGCACTTACAGCCAATGATGACAACGGCGGACCCGATCGCATTATTAAAATGGCATTTGGAATGCGGCGTCGATGAGGCGCTCTCCGCAACGCCTGTGTCGCGCCTGAAAACAGCTTCAATGCTGGCAGACAGGGCCGCGCACCCGATGGAAGAGGAAGCCCTTCCCCTTACTATCTCGCCGCTTGCGGAGCCTCAGGCTGTTGCCGCGCCTTTGCCTCCGCCGGTAGCTGCCGGCCCTTCTTCACGCGCGCTGGCCGATACGTGCACGACGATTTCCGAACTGGAAGAAGCTGTACGCGGTTTCGACGGATGCAGCCTCAAACGCTTTGCCACACGCACCGTCTTCGCGGATGGCATTGCCACCGCCGACCTTATGGTAATCGGCGAAGCGCCCGGCGCGCAGGAGGACCAGGAAGGCATCCCCTTCTGCGGGCCAAGCGGCAAGCTGCTCGATAAGATGCTGCGCGCCATCGGCCGCTCGCGCGAAGGCGGGTATTACATCACCAACATGGTGTTCTGGCGTCCGCCCGGCAACCGTACGCCGAACCCGCAGGAGATCGCGCTCTGCCTTCCCTTCGTCGAAAAGCATATCGCGCTGGTGAAGCCGAAGGCGCTGCTGCTCGCCGGCGCCACGCCGACCAAGGCACTTCTTGCCACCGAGACGTCCGTGTCCCGGCTGCGCGGCAAGAAATTCGAGTATCGCAATGTGTATCTTGAAGGGAACCTTCCCTGCTTTGTCACCTACCATCCCTCCTACCTTCTTCGCCAGCCAAGCCAGAAGCGGCAATCATGGATCGACATGCTCACCGTCCAGGCGTTTTTACGGAACACTGACCGCAACCCTGCGTAAGCTTATGCTCCACTGAGGCTTTACGCACCCCTAAGCTGCTGATGCAGCTATCTTCACGGATTTTTAACTTGCCAGCGTCCTCCCCCCTCCCTAGATTCGCCGCCTGACATGGTTTTTTGAGGTTCAGAAGTGCGTTTTTACCACCGCATCATGACTCCCATGCGGAAGCTGTTTTCTCACCTGCCGGGCCAGGCCCGCGCCACAGTTTCCGTTATTGCCGCCTGCATCATGCTACATGTGACCGGCGGCGCATGGATTCTCTCCCGATATGATCAGATGCCGGATATTCCGGTGTCGTTGCTCGGCCGCGCCCAGCAGGAACATGTGACGCTCGATCCCTACGCCCCCGCCGCGCGCCCGATGCAGCTCACTTATAAAGAGCGTGAAACATACAAGAAAATTTTCTCCGCCGTGCGCGGCGCGGAATGGAACAAGGCCGACGCGCTCATCGGGCAGCTCACGAACCCCGTCCTGCTCGGGCACGTGGAAGCTGAGAGGCTGCTTCATCCGTCCAGCGACGCCACCTCCGAATCCTTCTCGAACTGGGAGGCTTCGTACGGCGGTCTACCGCAAGCCGTCATGTTCCGCCAATCTGGCCGCGGAGTGATTCGTCACGCTTCCGTCTCCAAATTAGACATGAACTTCAAGACAGAAACTCAGGCAACCAACGGCACGCCCGCTGCAAAGCGCGTGCGTGAGCAGATCCACGGGCTGGTAACCGCCGGCAAGATGGACCAGGCGCTGAGCATGCTTGTCAAAGCGCGTGATAATCGCGTGCTGAGTGGGACGGAGCTGGACGCCGCCCGCTGGGTGCTGGCGCGCGGTTATTTCAACGCCGGCGACGACAAGCAGGCTCTGCTGCTCTCGCGTGACGCGGCGTTGCATTCAGGCCGCCAGCTTCCTGGCATTGTCTGGATGGCAGGCCTCGCCGCATGGAGACTGGGTGAATACGACACCGCCGCCCGCTATTTCTCGCAGTTGGCGCGTAACGCCGTCATCACAGGGCCGGATCGCAGCGCCGCCGCGTTCTGGGCGTGGCGCGCCTACGGCAAGCTGAACAAGACCGAACAGGCCGAGGGCTATTTGCGCCTCGCAAGCGCCAGCCCGCGTAGCTTTTACGGCCTTCTGGCACGGCAGGCGCTGGAGCAAAGCGAGGACGTGACCGTCGAAATCCCGCTGCTTACCAACGCCGATCTTTCCAGCCTGCTTCGCCAGGCCAACCTGCGCCGCGCTCTGGCACTGCATGAAATCGGCGAAACCTACCTCGCCACGATGGAAATTCGCCAAGCGTATCATGACGCGGACGCGTCGCGCCGCCCGCTGATCCTCAGCTTCGGCCGCATGCTGGAACTGCCCACCACCGAACTGGCGGCCCTGAGCCTCAGCCGCGACGAGGCGGAAAGCGATCTCACCGTCTATCCCTTGTCGCGCTGGAAGCCCAGGGGTGGTTATCAGGTAGAGCCCGCGCTGATGGCGGCTTTCATCCGCCAGGAATCGGGCTTCAATCCGCTGGCCGGAAGCCCCGCCGGCGCGCAGGGACTGATGCAGATCATGCCGGACACGGCGCGTTTTCTCACCACCCGCCATGCTTCGCTGTCGCACGGACGCGGCAGCTTGACCGATCCCGAATACAACCTGTCCCTCGGCCAGGCCTATCTCGGTCATCTGATGGAAGAGTCGAAGGCTGGCACCAACCTGTTCTTCCTGGCCGCCGCTTACAACGCCGGCCCGGGAAACCTCGCCCGCTGGATCGAACAGACGCCGCACCATGACGATCCGCTGCTGTTTATTGAGAGCATTCCGTACCCGGAAACGCGCAATTACATCGAGCAGGTTATGGCGAATTACTGGGTCTACCAGCAGATGTCCGGACAGAGGCTCACCACCGCGTCCGACATCATCGAAGGCCGCTGGCCGAGCTATCGCGGCTTCGCCGGGCGCGGCGTGCAGCTTGCCAATGCGGAAAGCGCGACGCACTAAGCCTTCTTGACCGTCAACCTGGGGCCGGTATCATCAGCCCATGCCATCTATTACCCTTCCCGATTTCTCCCATGAGGACAGTTTCGGCCTGGCTTCGCGCGTCGCGGGCGTGGACGAAGCGGGGCGCGGCTGCTGGGCAGGGCCGGTGGTCGCGGCGGTGGTGATCCTTCCCAAGCATGGTCTGCCGGACGGCATCAACGACTCCAAACAGCTTTCCGCGGGTGAGCGCGCCCGGTTGGCAAGCCAGCTGCGTGAGATCGCCGAAGTTGCCGTAGGGATGGCCAGCGCGGAGGAGATCGACCGCATCAACATCCTTCAGGCCAGCCTGCTTGCCATGCAACGAGCCGTGGAGGCGCTTTCCGCGCCGCCGGGCCATGTGCTGGTGGATGGCAACCGCTTGCCGCGCTGGCCCTACCCCTCCACCGCGCTGGTCGAGGGCGACGCGAAAAGTCTTTCCATCGCCGCCGCCTCCATCATCGCCAAGGTGACGCGGGACACGATCATGGCCGAGCTTGCCGCCATGCATCCCGAATATGGCTGGGAAACCAATATGGGTTATGGCACGCTCACCCATCGCCGCGCCATTGCGGATCACGGCATCACGCCGCATCACCGCAAGAGTTACCGGCCGATCAGGCAGCGCATCGAGGATATGCTTCTTGCCTGACGCCCCGCCGAAACGCAAAGGCATGCTGCGCCTGGGCGACGCGCTTCCCGCCGTCACCACGCCCGCATTTAAGAAACTTGGGTTTCATGAGGCGCGGCTTGTGCGTGACTGGCCGGCCATTGTTGGCGAGTCTCTTGCCTCGCAGAGCCGCCCGCAGCGCCTTACTTTTCCCCGCGATAAAAAAACCGACGGCATCCTGCGTGTCGAGGCATCGCCGGGCTTCGCGCTCGAGATGCAGTACATGGAATCCACCATCCTTGAACGCATCGCCGCTTATTTCGGCTTTCGCGCGGTAAGCAGACTGCAGATCAAGCAGGCGTTCGATTTCCATATGCCAGCTACCGCCAAGCCGAAACCGCACGCCGCGCCCGTCACCTTGCCAGAGGCGTTGCATGATCAATTGAACGTCACTTCTGACGATGCTTTGCGCAAAGCGCTGGCCGCGCTCGCCACCGGCGTGCACGGGCGACATGGCGGTTGAATTCGGCGCGTTACACGATACACTTCACCAATTCCCAAACCTAGGACGATCCGCCATGATGCACTTCCTGAAAACCGCCATTCTTCTTACCGGACTCGCCGCCGGATGGGGCGCAGCCCATGCGCAACCCAAACCCGCCGTTACCCCGGAAGCGATCGAAGCCGCTTCTCAGCTCCGGCCGGACGATTTTCCCATTGGTAAGGAAGACGCGCCAGTGACGGTCATCGAATACGCTTCGCTCACCTGCCCGCACTGCGCGCATTTCTACAAGGACACGTTGCCGGAGCTGGAAAAGAAATACATCGAAACCGGTAAAGTGCGCTTCATCTACCGCGAATACCCGCTCAACGAGCCCGCGCTCAAGGCCGCAATGGTCGCCCGCTGCGCCGGCAAGGATAAGTATCATACCTTCACCAAGGTACTGTTCTCCACTCAGGATAAATGGGCGTTCAACAATAATTTCCGCGAACCCCTGGAAAAAATTGCCCTGCTCGGCGGCATGACCAAGGAAGCCTTCGCCGCCTGCATTGCCGATAAGGCCGTGGAAAAGCAGATCCTCGAAATCATGAAGTCGGGCGCCGACGCGGGTATCCAGTCTACCCCCTCATTCATCATCAACGGCACGGTGCAGCCCGGCGCCCGGGATCTGGCGTCCATGTCCGCGATTATCGACCCGCTGATCGCCGTCAAGGAAGGCAAGCCCGAAGAAAAGAAGGGCGATGAGAAGAAGCCGGAAGAAACCAACGTTGAGGAAAAGAAAGAAGAAAAAAAGGACAGCGAAAAGAAGGAAGACACTACCAAACCCGAGTCTAAGGACAAAGAACTTCCTGAATCCACGGAATAATGCAGCAGAAAGACCCTGACCTCGGCGCTTTGGCGCGCAAGATCGAGGAAGCCAAGGGGCCGCCTCCAGCGCCTCCCTTGCCTCCTTCTCAGTCGGTGGGCATGGGCATGCGCGTTGGGGTGGAACTGGTGTCGGGCACCGCCGTGGGCGGGTTCATTGGTTATTCGTTGGATAAGTGGCTGGGCACGATGCCCCTATTCTTTTTGATTTGCCTCATTTTAGGTATTGCGGCGGGCGGGCTTGCTTTGTATAAACTGGCGCGCCAAGATATTGGCGAGAGTTAAGTGTCTGTAAACTGAGTAATCTTTTCAGTTTGCGGGCGAGCGTGTGCGAGGACTAGCGACCAACTGGGAGCTTAAGCCTTGAGCAGCGCTTGAGCGAAACGTAAGCATAAGGATTCTTTGTGGCCGCAGGTCATAGCCCTCTTCAGCAGTTCGAAGTCCGCCCCATTGAGGGTCTGCCGCCGCTTCATCTGGCCGGCTATGATGTCAGCTTCACCAACGCCTCGCTGTTCATGGTGCTGACGATCATGACGATTTCCCTGTTCATGATGGTCGCCCTGCGCAAGGCCGGCCCGGTTCCTGGCCGCCTGCAGTCGCTCGCGGAGCTCTCCTACGAATTCATTGCGACCACCATCCGCGATAATGCCGGCAAGGAAGGCATGGCCTACATGCCGGTGATTTTCACGCTGTTCATGTTCGTGCTCTTCGCCAACCTGTTCGGCATGATCCCGTACAGCTTCACCGTCACCAGCCACATTGCGGTCACCTTCGCGATGGCGGGTTTCGTGTTCGTGGGCGTCACGATCATCGCGCTCATCAAGCACGGTCTGCACTTCTTCAGCTTCTTCCTGCCCAAGGGAACGCCTGCGATCATGGTGCCCCTGATGTTCCTGATCGAGCTTTTCTCCTACCTCGCGCGCCCCGTGAGCCTCTCGGTGCGTCTCGCCGCCAACATGATGGCCGGCCACACCATGCTCAAGGTGATCGCGGGCTTCGTCGTGATGCTCGGCTTCCTCGGCGGCTGGGCGCCGCTCGCGCTGCTCGTGGCGCTCACCGGTTTCGAAATCTTCATTGCGATCCTGCAAGCCTACATCTTCACGGTGCTGACCTGCATCTATCTCAATGATGCCATCCATTTGCATTAACCCTAACAAGGAAAAAAGATCATGGAATACGCAGCTCTCAAATTCGTTGGCGCCGGCCTCATGGCGCTTGGTATGCTCGGCGCCGGCATCGGCGTGGGTCATATTTTCGCCGCCATGCTGAACGGCATCGCCCGCAACCCCGCTTCCGAGCCCAAGCTTGCGAAGTACGTATACGTCGGCGCCGGCATGGCCGAAGCTATGGGTCTGTTCGGCCTGGTGCTCGCCCTCCTGCTCATCTACGCCGTGTAAGGTGCGATGCCCCAGCTAGACTTCTCCACTTTTCCTTCCCAGCTTTTCTGGCTGCTGATCAGCCTGTGCTTCCTGTACGGGTTGCTATCAGCGTTCTTCCTGCCCAAGCTTTCCGCGATCGTGGAAGGCCGCCAGCAGAAGATCGAAGGCGACCTCGCCCTGGCCGAAACGCTGCGCACGGAAGCGGAGCAAGCCAAGCAGCATTACGAGCAAGCCCTGCACGAGGCGCAAACCCGTGCAGGCGCCTTGCTTGCCGAGCGTCACAAAGCGGCGGTTTCGGAAGAAATCGTGCGCAACCAGGAACTCGACGACGTGATCAGCGATCGTCTCCACGAGGCCGAAATGCGCCTCATGGAAGAGCGCAAGAAAGCTATTAAGGAACTTTCCTCCGTCTCCGTGAAGCTCGCTTCGCAGATCGTCTCTAAGCTCACGAAGAGCGAGCCGGAAGAAAAAGCCGTGCGCGCCGTCATCGAGAAAGTATCGCAAGGGTAAAACCATGGAAGAGACTGTCGCGCATACCGAAACGGCCCACGCCGAAACCGCGCATCATGAACCGTTCTATGCCGACCCCGCGTTCTGGGTGAGCGTCTCCTTCGTCATCTTTATGGTGCTGGCCCTCAAGCCCATCCTGCGCATCATTACCAACGGCCTTGATAATCGCGCCGAGCGCATCGGCAAAGAGCTGGCCGAAGCCGAGAAGCTCCGCAAGGAAGCGCAGGCGGTGCTTGACTACTACCTCGCCCGCCAGAAGGACGTGCTGCGCGAAGCCGAGGAGATCCTTGAACGCTCCAAGCAGGAAGCTGACCGCATCACCAAGGATGCGAAAGTGAACCTGGAAGAAACGCTCAAGAAGCGCATGGAAATGGCAAGCCAGAAAATCGCCCAGGCCGAGAAGATGGCGCTCCAGGAAATCAAGGAGCACACCGTGGCCGTGGCGATCACTGCGGCGCAGTCTCTCTTGAAAGATCAGCTCTCTGAAGGCAACATCGCCGACACGCTCATCAGCGACGCAGCGAACGACATCGAAACCAAGCTGCACTGATATGCTGTGCCGTGGCGACATCGCCCGGTACTTAAGCGGCTTAAGCCTTTTTCTGTTTTTGCTTCTTCCTGTTCGGGCGCTGGCTGGTGCGTGGACGCTCGATGAAAAGGAATTCCTGAACATCACCACCCTCAGGGCTTTTCAAGCCGATCGCTTCACCGATGCCTCGGGCAATGAATTCTCCACGCCGGACTACGATAAACTCGCACTCGAAACCCAACTCGAGTACGGCTATTCCCCCACCCTCACCCTCGGCGCGATGCTCAACGCGCAGCACGTGCATCAGAGCAACGCTTTGGGGCTGAACGATGAGAATTATGGCATCGGCAACGCTTCGCTCTACCTGCGCAAGCAGATCGCCGAGCTTGAGGGGTGGGTTATTTCCGCGCAGCCGATGGTGCAGCTTCCACGCGTGGGCGCAGGTTATGACCTACCCGCCATCGGCAACGACGACCCGGAATTGGAAATGCGCCTCCTGGCAGGCCGCGCGCTCTTCCTGCTCTCAGACTGCGACTTTGTGAACTTTGAGGCCGGCTACCGCCACCGTTTCGGTGACGCCAGCGATCAGGTGCATCTGGAAGGCACGCTGGGCCTGCGCCCCGCCCCAAAAATCCTACTCCTGACGCAGCTTTTCGTAACGCACAGCTTCGATCTCGACTACGCCAGCCTTCCCACCGATCCTTCGACCGATCGCGATTACCGCACTGTCACCGCGCAGCTTTCCGCTGTGTTCGAAGTATCGCCCTCCCTCTCCCTGCAACTGGGCGTATTCCATGATCTCTATGTCCGCAACACCGGCGAAGGCACCGGGCTGATTTTTTCGACATGGGTGAGATTCTGAGCGCGCAGAAAGCCATCGGCGATTTGCTGGTGAGCCTCGGCTCCCTGGCCCCGGAGCAGCGCGACCGCGCGCTGGAGATCCAAAAAGCCATCGGTGGCCGTCTGGGCGACATCCTGATTGGTGAAGGTTATGTGCCGCAACTGCGGCTGCACCGGGCTCTCGCCAACCAGCGCAATCTGCCTTTTGCCGACCTGCTCCGTGAGCCTCCGGAAACTGAACTTCTGGTCGCGGCTGACCGGCAATCCTACCTGAAGCACGGCTGCCTGCCCTGGAAAAAGAAAGACGGCCTCCTCCACCTCGCCGCCGTTCAGCCCGACGTGGCAAAAGCCTGGGCCGAATCGCGTTATGGCTCAAGAATCGCCATGCACCAGACCTCGCCGCGCGACATCCAGCGCGCTGTTGCCAGCGCCTTCGCGATGGAAGACGACGCCGACGCACGGCTCGGCCTGTGGCACAATCATCCGGCGCTTTCGGCGCGCACACGCATCTTCTCCCGCTATTACCGCTTCGCCCCGGTGGCGCTGCTCGCGACCGTGTTCGTGCTGCTCGCCATGAACCCCGGCTGGATGGGCCCGTGCTTGTGGGCGCTCACTGTGTTTTACGGCGTGCATCTCGCCTTCAAAACCATGCTGTTCATCGCCGCGCATCTGCCCCGCAGGCCCGCGCCTCCGCTTGCGCCCGTGCAGGATGCGGAATTGCCCGTCTACACCCTGCTCATCCCAATGTACAAAGAAGCGGAAAGCATCCCCGGGCTACTCGCCGCCATCCGCGCGCTCGATTACCCGCGCTCGCGGCTCGATGTGAAACTCATCATTGAGCAGGACGACGACGTCACCTGGGACGCCATCCGCGCCGCGAAGCCGGAGGACTTCTTTGAGGTCATCCGCGTGCCGCCCAGCCAGCCGCGCACCAAGCCCAAGGCGCTCAACTACGCACTGCGCTTCGCGCGCGGCGACTACCTTACCATCTACGACGCCGAAGACCGCCCGGAACCCGACCAGCTGCGCAAAGCCGCAAGCGCTTTCCGCGCCGCAAAGGGCCGCCTCTCCTGCATCCAGGGACGTCTCAATTATTATAACCGCGAGGAAAACCTGCTCACCCGTTGGTTCTCACTCGAATACGCGATCTGGTTCCGCTATTTCCTGCCGGGGCTGGAACAGCTCGGCATCCCCATCCCGCTTGGCGGCACGAGCAACCACATGCCTACGGGCAAACTCCGCGAGCTCATGGCCTGGGATCCCTACAACGTTACCGAAGACGCCGATCTGGGTCTGCGCATCGCCGGCTTTGGCCAACGCACCGACGTGCTTGACTCCACCACCTGGGAAGAGGCTCCCATCCACACCGTCTCCTGGCTGCGCCAGCGCAGCCGGTGGATTAAAGGCTACCTCCAGACCTGGCTCGTCCACATGCGCCGCCCCGGCAAGCTGCTGCGCCGCACCGGGCTGATGGGCTTTCTGGGCATCCAGCTCTTCGTGGGCGCTCCGTGCCTGATCTTCCTGTTCGGCCCCGCCTTCTGGGTGCTGACGCTGGGCTGGGCCTTCGGTCTGGCAGCCCCCGCCACCCCGCTGCCGCCAGAGCTGAAAGTGGCCGCCATCACTGTGCTGATCACGAGCATCATACAACATATTGTTTTTGCCTATTTATCCTCCAGAATCATGGGCTGGAAAGGCATGAAACTGGCCATTCTGAGCTTCCCGTTTTACTGGATTCTTCACTCCATCGCGAGTTTCCGGGCCATCTGGCAACTCATTGTAGCACCACATTATTGGGATAAGACCGCCCACGGCGTCAGCAGGTTCTTGACAACCCCCGCATCTTCAGCTTAAAAAGCCGCTTCTTATAAGGAATACGTCTATGAAAGTTCTCAGCTCGCTGAAATCCGCCAAGAAGCGTGACAAGAATTGCCGTGTCATTCGCCGCAAGGGCCGTACTTACGTCATCAACAAGACGAATCCCCGCTTCAAAGCCCGCCAGGGTTAATATTCGGCTATACGGGAAATAAAAAAGAGCCTGAAAAGGCTCTTTTTTCGCGTGCGTCAATTGCTGACGCCTTCAAATCCGCCTTACCGAACGAAAATCCGCACCTCTGGGCTGGCGGCCTGGGGGTCTATTTTGGCGGAATACTGAATCTGGCGCTGAGGAATGCCCATGCCTGCCAGAGCCTGCACCACCTCGCCGCCACGATTTCCGATGCCGTTCTCGTCAGGGCCAGTGGCTATGACGGAAAACACCACGTCCGGCTTGATCTGCAAGGCCCGCGAAGCAGCGTTATAAAGGGGACGCTGATAGTAGACGTTGCGCTGATTGAAGCGGATCACCATGAGCGGACGCGTGGCCTCCTGGGCCGCGAACTGGCCATATCCAGGCTCGACGGGCTCGGCAGCTGCGGGCAGCGCGGAAAGCCCCATCAGGGCGGCGCAGACGAGGCGGATGTGCTTCATGATCATTCCCTCTTATTCACTGGAAGGCAGTATAAGAAGCATCCCGCCGCAAGAAAAGCCCTAAGCTTAGCCGTCACACTTTATTCGGGGCGTTGTTCCGATTCAGGCACAGTGCCCCAAGCCCCAGATTAGGGTTGTCAAATTACCCTTCTTGGGTATAAACGGGGCTCCCATGCGCACCCTTAGCTCAGCTGGATAGAGCATCAGACTACGAATCTGAGGGTCGGGCGTTCGAATCGCTCAGGGTGCGCCATTTTCCCATGGAGCTGGGCACTGTCCCGGTGGAGGATTTCCCCATTGCTTCCAATATCGCTGCTTTGGAACCTGTGAGCGTGGCTTGCTTACCGGTGATGGTAATTTGATCCACGAGCAGTTTGAGGTAGCTTTTGGCAAAAGGTGATTCCCATACCATCAGCTTTTCACGCAGAACCTTGCCGAAGCGTTCCACTTCGTTAGCTTTGATTTGCTTGATTGGCTGGTTGTGTTCTCTCACCAGCCGAGCACGTTCCAGCAATAATGCTTCACGAGCAGATTTCAGGCTTTGAGCACGAGCGGCAGCAGCATCGTCCAGCTCAATAATCCCTTTCTCTACAGCTCCGAAGAAATTAAGCCGGGCGCGTTCGTTTTCCTTGAGTTCCCGATTCATGACGTTAATGCGGCTCTGGTAGCTGTCAGCCCCCCTCTGAGCATTGTTTTTAAGGCCGCTATCATTTCTTTCAATCGGTGATCCGTGAACACCATATCAGTAACGTTAAAAAGAATGTGCTCATCCGTCTTTTTCATAGGGAAATTGCCGCTTTCACAAGCGTGATTACCCTGGCTGATGCGGCGCGTGCATTTGTAATATTTGTATTTGCCACTTTTGCCTGTAGCCAGCGTCATCGCCGAACCACAATGCCCGCAAAAGAGCAGCCCAGTCAGGAGCGTGTTTGAGGTAAGCTGACGCGGTGCGGTTTGATCCGGTGAACGTAGTTCACGCTTTTTCCGCACTTGCTCAAATAGCTCTGCATCAATGATAGGCGGAATGCTGGTTCTTACCCATTCCTCCGGTGGACGCTTTTGCTTTGTTTTGGAGTCCACCACATTGAAATAGTAATCCCCCATATACAGAGTATCTGAAAGAATATCATGAATCTTATGCGTATTCCACGCGCCCCCGCGCATACGCAGACCCTTTTCAGTCAGGTACTTGCCAATCTCCTTACAACCCATGTTCCGGCCTTGATGGCCTTCTAAATAAAGGCGATAGATAAGCCGCACGGTGCTTGCTTCACCTTCGTGAATCGCAAGGCGCTTCTTTTTTCGACCACGAGACGCCT
>JAFLCR010000139.1 GCA_017302755.1 Alphaproteobacteria bacterium | reverse complement strand
CCTTGCGATTGCCAACGCACTGCGCCTGACGTGGAGCCGCAATATCGATACCGACTTAAATGGATAATAATTGATGATAATCAAGCAACCTTTTCAAATTCCTATTAGAGTAACGTTATGAGCATCATGCACCGTATCCGTATCTACCACGCTGTTCTGGCAGTCTTCGCTATTCTCGCTTATCTGACAGGCGATGATGACAGCATCCATGCATGGCTTGGTTATGCGGTGGCAACCGTTGTTGTGTTTCGCCTGCTATGGGCATTGACCGGCAATCCGCATGTTGGCCTCATGCGGTTTTACCCCAAATTCGAGGGGCTCAACTTATCCAACGCGTTTACGCATCCGGCCATTACCAAAAGCTTCATGCTCGGTATCGCCGTCAGCCTGCTTTCGGTTACCGCTACTGGCATCCTCATGGATCAGGGAAAATCCATCGGACTTGCCAACACTCAACTGATTGCACCGGCGTTTGCCGATGACGATGACCATAACAAGAAAAAGGAAAGCTTCATGGATGAGGCATTAGAAGAAACCCATGAGTTTTTCGGAAATCTTCTGCTCATTTTTGTAGGCTTGCACGTCAGTTACCTGCTGCTATTCAAACGCCCGCTGGCAAAGTTCATGCTGTTTGTTCTAAACAAGAGTACAAAAAAACCTTAAGGCCATTTGTCCCAAACTGAACCGCACCCGCTCAACCCGCTGATTCCAAACGCGCCGATTCCTTTTTCATCACTGTTTGAACAACTACAGCGTTGCACAATACCGCCATGTTTTGTATCGTGTCGCCATGAGAGGCGAAACGCATGGCAACCATCGAAACGAGGACAACGCCTGACGGCAAAACTTCCTACCGCGTGAAGATTCGGATTCGCGGTTTCCCCGCTCAGTCGGCCACGTTCGAGCGCAAGACAGACGCTAAAAACTGGGCGGCGCAGACCGAATCCGCCATCCGCGAAGGCCGCTATTTCAAGAATACCGCCGCGAAGAAATACACCGTGGGCGACCTCATCGCCCGCTACCTCGAACACCAGCAAAACCGCAATCAAAAACGCTCGCTGGATGTCGGCGCGTACCTCGCATGGTGGGACAAGGAAATCGGCATGTATCTGCTCTCCGACCTCACAAAAACGCTCATTTTAGAGAAGCGCGACAAACTCCTCCAGTCCGGCGTCAATGTCGAGCGCCGCGCGCCCGCGACCGTGAACCGCTATATGGGTGTGCTCAGCCACGCCATCAGCGTCGCCGTGAATGAATGGGAATGGCTGCCTGCACACCCGATGAAGAACATCGCCAAACTGCCCGAACCGCGTGGCCGCGTGCGCTTCCTCGATGACGCCGAGCGCGCCCGGCTGCTTGATGCCTGCCGCGAATCCACCGCCGCGTTCCTCTATCCGCTGGTGGTGCTGGCACTCTCCACCGGCGCGCGCCACGGCGAGCTGATTTCCCTGCACTGGCATCAGGTGGATTTCACCCGCCAAGCCATCGTGCTGCACGACACGAAAAACGGTGAACGCCGCGTGCTAGCGCTGGCGCATCACGCGCTGGAAGTGCTGCAAGACTGGCACCGCGCCCGCGATTCGAAAACCCCGCTCGTCTTCCCATCTCCACGCGACGCCACCCAACCCGCCAACAGCCGCCCGGCATGGCTGGACGCGCTGAAGGCGGCGAAGATACACGATTTCCGCTTCCACGATTTGCGCCACAGCGCCGCCAGCTACCTCGCTATGAACGGTGCCTCCACCAACGAAATCGCCGAAGTCCTCGGCCACAAAACACTGGCGATGGTGAAACGCTACGCCCACCTGTCCGAAGTCCACACCGCTGGGGTGGTGGAGAAGATGAACAAGAAGATATTTGCGGGGGCGTGATGGTGATTGATTACGAACTATACGATGTAAAGAAGAGCTTCCGGATCAACGAAGCGGCGAAGCTATGGTGCGATATTGAGCAGGTCACGGAGCGGAATAAGAAGCGTTACAACGTCATAAGAAATGCGATGGTCGAAGCTATTCTGATGGGTGATTTAGAATGCTATCTCACCGATGATGAAATTGACGAGTACGGCGACTATTACATTCCCCCATATATCGATACCTATGGTCGTTTTGTCCTGCGTGAGCAGCTGATCGCGTGGGCAACCAGCTTGGAGCAACGGCCCAAATTCCTTTTCCCCGAAGAACGGAACGCACCGAAAAAGAAAAAGCCGAAAACCAGCGGCCAAAGCGAGCCGGTGCAGGAAGTGATTATTAAAAAGGAAATCGCACCACGCCCCAATCAGCTCCTTAGAGCGCGCTGTGAGGCCGTCGCAGGCATGCTATGGGACGAGAACATTAACTACACCCAAAAGGAAATCGTGGCGCACCCGGCCATGAAGAAGCATGGCTATCAGGATGGTGTCTTCATAGAGCGCACCCTGTTGCTGTGGGTTTCCAAGGTAGACCCGCGTCGTAAGGCAGTTGAGACCACCCCCGAATACGAAGAAGAGGACGCATAGCAAGTCGTCCACTGTTACAGTGGACGCGTAGACTGTATTGGCTAAGGCCGCATTATTCCTAATCCTGCTCCGTACCCGGCGATGTTGCCGGAGTTTGTGCAATCAATCACGGATCAGCAATTATGGACACCAACGACCACGCCCAATCGAAAACCCGGCTCATCCCCGTCACCAAATGGAATGAATACCACCAATGGCCTCCCGTCGGCGGGCTGCGGCATCTCATCTTTTACGGCAAGACCAACGGCTTCGATAAAGTCATCCGCCGTTGCGGTCGCCGGGTGTTGATCGACGAGGCCGCGTTCTTCCAATGGATGGAGGAACAAAATGCAGGCAAGTAGGCTCGATTTCGCAGCGCTGAATCGGCAGGCGCTGGCGCAGCTTCCTGCCATCCTTAGCGAACTGCTTCCCGGCGGCATGGTGCGCGGTCAGGAATATACCGCTCGCAACCCCACCCGCGCCGACCGCCGTGCGGGTAGTTTCCGCATCAATCTGCGTTCCGGGCGCTGGGCGGATTTCGCTACCGGCGATGCGGGTGGTGATGTGGTGAGCCTTGTTGCTTATCTGCGCCAATGCTCGCAGGGCGATGCGGCGCGCTGGCTTCAGGAGAAGATCGGGGGCGTGCATGGAACCCGCTGAGCGTTACCTCATTCCCGCCAGCGACTGCACGGAAGACTACAGCCATTCGAAGCTGGGCAAACCGTCGCAGGTCTGGCCGTACCATAACGCGAATTGTGAGCTGCTCGGCTTCATCTGCCGTTTCGATACGCCCGACGGTAAGCAGATACTGCCACGCACGCTATGGGCTACCGAAAAAGCGCCGGACGGTGAATGGCTCTGGCGTGGCTTCCCCGAACCGCGCCCGCTTTACGGGCTAGACAGGCTGGCAATGTATGCTGGCACGCCGGTGATCGTCTGCGAAGGTGAGAAAGCCGCCGATGCAGCCGAGCATCTGGTGCTTGGCCATGTCGCGGTCACTTCGCCAGGTGGGAGCAATGGCGCGCACAGAGCTGACTGGTCGCAGCTGACCGGGCGCACGATCATTATCTGGCCAGATGCGGATGCGCCGGGGCGGAAATATGCCGAGACTGTCGCTGCTATCCTGCAGCCCATCGCAGCATCGGTCACCATTATCACCCCGCCGGATGACGCACCGCCCGGCTGGGATGCCGCCGACGCGCTGAAAGAAAACTGGTCGCCTGAGAAAGTAGCCGGGCTGTTTGCTACTGCTACGCCTGCTATAGTCGCTACGCCATCCGCCACAAAACGTAGCAACCGTAGCGAATGTAGCAGTAGCGACTGGCAGGAGCCGCTGCCGCTGACATGGGAAAGTAGCCAGCCGCGTCCGTATCCGGTGGCGGCGCTGCCGCCGCTGATTCATGACGCAGTGGTGTCGTATCAGGAATACGGTCAGCAGCCGGTGGCGCTGGTGGCGACCTCGGCACTGGCCAATGTCGCGCTGGCCTGTCAGGGGCTGGCAGATGTAGCGCGTGACCCTCAGCTGGTCAGCCCAATTTCGCTGAGCTTCATCACTATCGCCGAAAGCGGCGAGCGCAAAACGGCGGCGGATAAGGTGTTCTCTGCCGCCGCCAGTGAATGGGAGATGGAAAAATACAAAGACGCGCAGGCAGAGATTGAAAAGGTCAAAGGCCAGTTGGAGGCGCATAAGGCGAAGAAAGCGGGCGTGCAGAACCAGATCAGCAAGCTGGCCACCGACATGAAGAAGAACCATCTCCAGCTGGAAACGCTGGAGGCGCAACTGGAGGAATGGGACGCGAACGCGCCGCGCATCCCCATCACGCCCAGCCTGTTCTATGAGGATGTTACGCAGGAGAAACTGGCCGAAAAACTCGCCACCGGCTGGCCGTCGGCGGCGCTATATAGTGATGAGGCAGCAATCGTCGTGGGCGGGCATGGCTTCCGCGAGGAGCGCGCGCTGGGCTTCTTCGGTTTCCTCAATCGGCTATGGGATGGGCGCAATTTCAAGCGTGACCGCATTAGCGCCCAAAGCTGCTTCGGCATCGGCAGACGGCTGACCTGTTCGCTGATGATGCAGGTTTCGGTGCTGCGCGCCTTGCTCGGCGTGTCGGATGGGCTGAGCCGCAATACCGGATTCATGGCGCGCATCCTGCTGGCCTTCCCGGAAAGCACGATGGGAACGCGCGAATACCGACCCGGCATGGCTGACAACCCGCATTTGCATGCCTTTCATTCCCGCATCCGCACGCTGCTCGATCAACCCCTGCCGGTGCAGGATGAAAGCCTGACGCTCGCCCCACCAGTGCTGGCGCTGGACGCCGAGGCGCACGCTCTCTGGATTGCCTATTACAACGACACGGAACGGCAGTTGGGCAAACTGGGCGAATATGAAACCATCAAGGATTTCGCGGCCAAGTCTGCCGAGAACGCAGCGCGCATCGCCGCCAACCTGCATATCTTCGAGCATGGCGCGTTGGGCAATATCAGCGCCCGGACGATGCAGCGCGCGATTGCGCTGGCGGCGTGGTATCTGGAGGAAACCAAGCGCATTTTCATCCATCTCGAAGAGCCGCAGGACATCGGCGATGCCCGCCTGCTTCAGGAATGGGCGCTACGGCGCGGCGAGCAGAGCTTCACCCAGCGCGATGTCATGCAATACGGACCCAACCTGCTACGCAAGAATCAGGCGCGCCGCCTGCGCGCGCTGGAGATGCTGACCGCCCATCACGTCATCGCGGCGGAGACGAAAGGCAGCCGCACATCCTACCATATCAACCCTGCGCTGACGGATGACGCTACAGTTGCTACAGCTGCTACGGTTCGATCAAAAGCGTAGCAACCGTAGCAACGGAGCCACCGGCGCGGGTCCTTCCAGACCACCCCCTACGGGTACGCGGCGAGCGCCCGATTTCGCTAGGGCCAGCTGCAAAAGTTGCGTTTCGTTTCGTTTTTTCTGGCGCATCCGTATGAGAAACAACAAAAACCCCAAATCAAAAAACGAAATGGGGTGCGCAAAAAAACGAAATGGCTTTCAGTATTCGCTGGCCAGCATGATTGTGAGGATTCGTGTCGTGTTGTCGGCGTCCGACGGGTCTTCCGAACCATAGCGACATTCGCGGTCATAGTAGTCGATTTTCCAGAAAAACCGGTGTCCATCCATCTCAATGCACCCGAAATCACGCTCGCCATGCGGATCATTGTCGGCGGTGAAATCATCAAACTCCGCCACCGCCCGGAACACTCGTAACTGGAGATCTTCCGACAACTCCTGCACCCCCGGCGTCATCATCACCTTGCCACCCCAAAACGTCTGCCGCAGAAGGTCATTCAGTTGCGCTATCCGCGCGCGATATGCTGTCTTCTCTGCCGCCACATCCATATTATTTTCCATCAAAACAGTTGCTTAACTGTATCGACGGATAACAGGCGTGCAGGTGCAATCAATGGTGTTTTGATGAACTCTAGCCACTTGTTCTAATGCGCTTTTCCGGATATTCCTTATGGCTATGGCGCGTAGATCGAGGAAAGATAATCCGGAACTATTAAGGGGCAAGCTGGTTGAGCTTCTTCAAGGCTTTGAGCATATCCTGAAGACCGGTGATTTACGCAGGCAGGTTCAAGAGCTGGTTCCGGCCTATC
>JAFLCR010000138.1 GCA_017302755.1 Alphaproteobacteria bacterium | reverse complement strand
ATCCCGCGAAAGGCGTGGTTTCGGCGCTCGGCCTGCAGCTGGTGATGCAGATCGTCTTCGGCTCCGGCGATTCCGCGCGCGCCGCCGGCCTGATGCACGAATTGCTGCAACAGCGTTACGCACGCGACCTGGAAACAGAAGCCGACGCCGTGGCCGCCGAAACACTGCACGCCGCCCATATCGACCACCGGGGCATCATCGCCTTCTTCGAGCGCATGCGGAAGAAAGAAGGCAAAATCGGCGACAATCGCCTGTTCTCCTATTTCTCCTCCCACCCCGCCACCAAGGACCGCATCACCGCCCTCGAAGCCAAACCGCGCACGGCCACCAAGCCGCCCCTGCTGACAGCCAAGGAATGGCAGGAATTACGCGGCATCTGCGGCAAGACTGAGAAACGCAGCTTTTAACCTTTATTACCGCAGATCATTCCTCCCCCCTATGAGGGGGGAGGTTAGGAGGGGGGTTGGCGAAGCAAAACACAATCTTACTAACCCCACCCCATCCCTTCCCCTCATAGGGGGAGGGAGCTTCATGCGCTCAGGATGATGCAACTTTATGGTGGAAGCGGGCGTATCTTCCCACAACAAAAAAACCCCCGCCGTTTCCGGCGGGGGTTTTTCGTCGTTCCAGTCAACCGGAGGATTACTTCCTGTACCACTCCAGTTCGATCTCCACCCGGCGATCCTTCGCGAGGCAGGCGATCTTCTTCTTGCGTTCCTTGATGCCTTTGCAGCTTTCCTGCGAAGCTTCACCCAGGCCGCGCACGTCGGTGCGGGTGTCGGAGAAGCCCTTGGAGGCGAGGTAATTACGCACCGCGTTGGCGCGCTTCTGCGAGAGGCGGACGTTGTAGTCGTTGTCGCCGATCATGTCGGCATAGCCGATGATGTTGGCGCGCACCAGCGAGGAGGAGCTGGACACCGTCTTCAGCAGCGCGTTGAGCTTGCCGATGGATTCCTTCGTCAGCTTGGAGCTGTTGAAGTCGAAATAGATCACGCGATCCAGCTTCTTGAAGCCGCATTCGTCATTGGGAACAACCCAGATGCTGCGGACGCATTTGCCCCACATGTCATAAACGGGTTTGCCATACATATCGCGCACGATATCGTTGGTCTCCGCCATGGCCGGCACCGCCGTAAAAGCCAGCGCGGCAGCGAGAGAGAGTTTGCCGAGGGTCTTCATAGACATTCCTTTTTTTGAGTGGTGGTCGAAGGAACTGACGTAGCGCACATCAGGATGCCTCCATTTATCGCATGCGTTCCTTAAAGAATGCATAAAACTTCTAGGACTTACGACTCAGCGCCGGTTTTGCCATGCACCGTTACCCGGATGCAACACCGCAGGCGGGATTTATTAATAAAGTAAGCATCCCCGCCACCCCGGGTTATGCCGTCAAAATCCCGTGCAATTTAGAGGCGCTTTTCCGGCCCAGAACCGCGAAAACCGGTTCCGAGGCGGCCGCCAGGGCATGCACGTCCACGCCCACCTGCAGCCCCAGGGATTCAAAAAGATACACCATGTCCTCCGTGGCCACGTTCCCGCTGGCGCCCCGTGCATAGGGGCACCCCCCCAGCCCCCCGGCCGAGGCGTCGAACACCCGCACCCCCGCCTGCCACCCGGCATAGGCGTTCACGAGCGCCATGCCCCGCGTGTCATGGAAATGCAGGGCAATCTGCTCCATGGGCACCACCCGCGACACCACCTTCACCACGTCCTCGACCGCCCTGGGCGTCGCCACGCCGATCGTATCGCCGAGCGAGACTTCATAGACGCCCAGCTCCTTGAGCCGCCCCACGCCTTCTTCCACCTGCGCGAGGCTCACCGCACCGTCGTAAGGGCAACCGAACACGCAGGAGAGATAGCCGCGAATCCTTATTCCCGCCGCCGCCGCCGCCTGCGCGACCGGAACCTGCCGCGCATGCGCTTCGGCGATGGTCGCGTTGATGTTCTTCTTGGAAAACCCTTCTGTGGCCGAAACGAAAAGCGCAACCTCCTTCACCCCGAGCGCCACGGCTTTCTCCATGCCTTTCATGTTAGGCACGAGGCAGGAAAGCCGCACGCCCGCAAGTGCTGGATCGGCCAGGGCCAGCTTCGCCAGCTCCTCGGCATCCGCGAGCTGGGGGATGGCGTCTGGCCGCACGAAACTCGTCAGCTCGATATGCTTCAGCCCCGATTCGGCAAGCCGCTTGATGAACGCCAGCTTTTCCGCCACGGGAATGGGCGTTTTCTCATTTTGAAGCCCGTCGCGCGGGCCAACTTCGACGATTTTTACGGTAGGCATGCGCCCATCATAGCGCAGGCACGCGCAGGGTGAAGCGGCAAGTTACAGCAATCTCTCCGACTGCTCTCCCGGCCCACGTACCAGGGCAAGGCGCACTTTCTCCTGCACCTCCCTTAAATGTGCGAGCAGCGTATCTGGATTGGTTTCCTTCTCTGCCGCATGCGCAAGCATGAGCCACAGGCCTTCATGATGCGTCATCGAACTGTTATTATAGAGAAGCCTCTGACGCTCTTGATGCCCTGGAGTTGCGATGACCTGCTCCAACTGATTTGGAAGGTCGAGCCACTGCTGAGGGTCCCTGCTTATTTCTGCAAAGATATCCTTCCACGCCTGCTCCGCCTGCTGCTTGTTCACCCATGACACGGCCCCCCAGAACCCGCCCGTGAACAGCGCCTGCAGAAAACCAGTTCCAGAGTCATTCATAAATCGCTCCAATGCTGCTTCCAGCATATCAGGGTTTTATGAAAGCCTTGTTACATTTGATATATAATGATAATTTTGCTATTCTACCTTCGCGACTACAGCCAGTTCCTGGCCTTCCTGCACCTGATCCTTCGCGAGTGCCTTCACCGCCGTCACCTTCCCGTCGAACGGCGCGGCGAGGGTCAGTTGCAGCTTCATGGCCTCCACCACCAGCAGCGCCTCGCCCTTGGCGACTTTCTGCCCTTCCTTCACTGCCACGCTCACCACCTGCCCCGGCATGGGCGCGCGAATCACCCCGTCGCTTCCCGCTTCCCCGCCACCGCGCTTCCTGCCCCCTGCCTCCTCGACCCAAACATCGCCGAACGGCAGCAACACCTGCCAGGGCTTGCCAACACCGGCACGGGCCACCTCAACTTTCTGCAATTCCGCCTTGCCAAAGCAATAGGCCTTGCCCGCGATGGAAAACGACACGCCCTGCTCGGTGCATGCAAGGTTTTCCACCTCGACTTCCCTGCCCGCGATGACGAATTTCTTGCCCATCACGCCACCCTGAATCCCGCGAGCTTCACCCAGGGCGTTTCCGTCATTCCCGGGCTTCGCGCATGCGAAGAGCCGGGAACCCAGGAATCCTTACCGCCCAGCACCGCCGCCAAGGCCAGCGCCATCTCTTCGTCGGAAGGCTCCCTGCGCGCCACCTGCGCCGCATGCCGCCCCACGAAATCCGTCGTCGTATCCCCGGCGAGAAACGCTTTCGAGCGCAGGATGCGCTGCAGATAGGAGCGATTCGTCTTCACCCCGCTGAAGAACGTTTTCCCGAGCGCCTCCACCAACCGCTCCGCCGCCTCCTCGCGTGTCGCGCCGTGCGCGGCGAGCTTGGCAAGCATCGGGTCGTAGCGCGTCGCCACCGCGCAGCCGTCCTCATAGCCGTTCTCGAACCGCACCCCGAACCCGGCCGGTTCGCCGACGCGACGGATCGTGCCGCCCGTCGGCAGAAATCCCTGATCGGGATCCTCCGCATACAGCCGCACCTCGATCGCGTGCCCGTTCTGGCGAATCTCTCCTTGCGTGAGCGGCACCTTCCCGCCACCCGCCTCGATGATCTGCCAACGCACGAGATCCACCCCCGTCACCATTTCGGTGACCGGATGCTCCACCTGGAGGCGCGTATTCATCTCCAGAAAATAAAACGCGCCGCTCTCATCGGCAATGAACTCCACCGTACCTGCGCCACGATAGCTGATCCCCCTCGCGATGGTCACGGCAGTCTCTAGCAGCTTCGCCTTATCCTTCACCCCGGGCGACGGCGTCTCCTCCACGATCTTCTGATGCCTGCGCTGAATCGAGCATTCCCGCTCGAAAAGATGCACGTGATTGCCGTGGGAATCCGAAAACACCTGCACCTCGATATGCCGCGGCCGCAGCAGGTATTTCTCCAAAAACACCCGCCCGTCGCCGAACGCGGCCTGCGCCTCGCTCTGCGCCGAGCGGCACGCCTCGCCAAACCCTTCGATGGATTCCACGATCCGCATCCCCTTGCCTCCGCCCCCGGCGGCGGCTTTGATCAGCAGCGGAAACCCGATGCGCTGCGCTTCTTTTTCGAGCTTCCCCGCATCCTGCTCCGGCCCGTCATAGCCCGGCACCAGCGGTACGCCGATCTTCTTCGCCGCCTCACGCGCCCGCACCTTGTCGCCCATGAGCGAAATCACCTCCGGCGAAGGCCCGATGAACACGATTCCCGCCTTCACCACCGCCTCGGCAAATGCCGCATTCTCCGATAAAAACCCATAGCCGGGATGAATCGCGTCCGCCTTCGCCGCCTTGGCGATGGTCACGATCTTCTCAATGTTGAGATACGTCTCCTTCAGCGCTCCATCACCCAGCGAATGCGCCTCGTCCGCCTCGCGCACGAATGGCAAATGCGCGTCATCCTCCGCGTAAATCGCGATGGTGCGAATGCCCATCGCCCGCGCGCTCGCCATCACGCGCAGCGCGATCTCGCCTCTGTTGGCTATAAGAATGGAAGTGATTGGCCGCCCTTGCATGAACTCACCTTATGCAAGGGCGGCGGTTTTGTCACCGGGAATACGCGGGACTACTTCCCTACTAGGAACTGGCTCGGGTCATCCTTTTGCGCCTGCTGCTCGCGGATCCGTTCCGCGTGCGGTTTGCGCACCTCCTGCACACCTTGACTCAGACCTTCCACGATAGCCCCGCCGGCAAACACCAGCGGTTTGGCCACGCCCTCAACCAGGACTTCCTTCGCGGTGATAAGCCCTTCCGCCACCAGGTTCCAGTATGGGATGGGAACAGGAACTTCATTTCCCAGAATCTTCACTTCCCTTCCCAGAATCTTCAGATGCGGCCTGTGATCCTTGAACACCGGCTCCAACTGATGCTCGTCATCCGCGAAATGATTATAGGCATGCCGTCCCGCACGCACCGCCGCTCCAACGAGAGGCAGGTTCAAGAATGGCGTAAAGGGAGAGATATGGCTTGCCACGGCCATGCCGCGCTTAAAGACGCCGAGGATAGCACCCTGCACATCCTCCAAAGCCGCCTGCCTGATTGCTTCTCCCACATCCTCGGGCGCCCTGTCTCCAAGACGCTCGATTGCATGCCGATAATAATGGTTGACCACGCCTTCGCGGAAGCCCTGGCCGAACGCGCCGAGGCCACCCTGCCGCCCAGCCGCTTCCGGCGTTGCTTCCACAGGCGTCGCCTGCACCTGCTGCTCATCCTGCGCATGGCCGTGCCTTCTTGCCGCCAGTCTTCCGAGCGTCGGCTCGCCGACAGCGTAAATCACCTGCACCGCCCGGTGCACCGCGCCGTTCATGAACCTTTCGACGAGGCCCGGACCAGCATGCGCCTGCCGCATCGGCTCTTCCGGCTGCACCTGCTGAGTTTCGGTCGCTGGCTGCGGGTTCCGCGCCTGCTCCTGCGCGCGCACCGCATAATAATACCCCATGGGGTCGTGCTCCATGGCCATGTACGGTCCGGCCTCAGCCAACAAATCCAGCGCTTTTTCCGCAACTCTCACTATCTGGTCGCGCGCCCCGCGCAGGAACGGCATGGGATTCAGGCTTCTGCGTTCGGCTTGCTGCGGAGCTTCTTCTTGAAGCTCAGCGTCGGATAAGAAGCGCGTCTGGGCTTTCCTCTCCAGGGCCGCATTCACCCGCGCGCCAAGCCCGAGCTCGCCGACCTCATTGGTGCCTTTCTCATGCACGCAATAATAGCCTTGTCTGCGCAGTCCCCTGGTTTCCTCGGTAACCTGAACACCAAGCATCATGTCCAGTTCGTTCTTGTTTTCCGCCGACAACCCTTTCTTCGGAAGGCGGATGACACCGTCCTCGCCTTTTTCCCAGGCAAGCTCCGCCAGCCTGTCCATGCGCTGCCCAAACTGCGCCCGCACGGCCTGGCCGAACTCAAAACCATC
>JAFLCR010000137.1 GCA_017302755.1 Alphaproteobacteria bacterium | reverse complement strand
GCCTGGTCGTGCAAGCCGCGCACCCTTCCGTCATCCGCCTGCTGCTCAAGGAAGGCACGGAGGTCTTCATCTCCTACGAACACCTGATCGGCGATTTGCTCGACCTCGCCACTTGGCGCGAACAAAAATCGAACAGCGGCATGCAGAGCACGAGCATGGAGGGCACCGCCGTCTACATCTCCTGCGGCGGCGACCCGCTCGCCCACCTGGGCGAAAAGCGCCCCCACGACCCGCACGACCGCGAGATGCGCTTCGGCGACGGCTTCCCCGCCCTGGCCCGCCTGCTGGTGATCGGCGCCCAGGAACTCGGCCACTACGCCGACCTCATCCGAGCCGCTGAGAACCCCCTCCCCCTCTGAGGGGGAGGGAGGGGTGGGGGTCACCCGGGCAATCATAAAACGGAAAACGCACCACGCCCCCTCTACATCGGCCGCCACTCCGCCACCCACGGCGGCAGACGCCCCAGCCCAGAATGCAAAGCCGCCCGCGACGCCGACATGGCCAATGTCGAACGCCTCGCCACGAAACTGGAATCCCTGGGCCTGGAATCACTTACCAAAAAGGAGGAGGCCGTCCGCTTCTACCGCAAGCTCAAGATCGGCGGCCCCTATCTGTGGTTTTTATGGCTGAAGATGAAACTAGCCCAGTGGCGCTACCGCCTCCGCGCCCGGAGCGCCGGCATCACCTTCCTCTCCGACCTGCCAAAAGACCCTTATCTAGGCCTGCTCCTGCGCCTGTGCATCATGGACATGCGCTTCAACCTAAGCCCCGACGCCGACGCCTACAAACGCCCCGACCCGCTGGAAACCGAAGCCATCGCCTGCATTGAAAGCCTGGCCCGCGTGCCGCAGCAGGAGGTGAAGTGGGGTAAAAAAACAACCCCTGAATTTTATCCAGAGCTTAATAAGTTATTTCTTGCAAAAGCAATTAAGTCATAAAATTATCAAGATTTTGCAATAAAATATTAAATTATCTGTGATAGCTTAAATTTGAGCCTAATTTTTAAGGGGCAAGCTATGGCATATGAAATTAAGAATGGTCGACGCGTCGAAACAGCAAACGACCCACACGGATTGAATAAGGTTCGCCATAACAGCCCTAAGAATAATCAAGACATTCCCAATCCTTACGATAGCGCCCGCTTCACTAGCATCGGCTGCGAAGTTATTGATATTATACAAAGCGATAAAGATGGTCGTGTCGTAGCACACCACCCCGTGGCCATCACCAGAGAGATTCGTGCAGATGTGATCGCGCAATACAATAATAGAGAATTAGGAGGCCAGCACTATCATAGCGGCGTTTCACGCAACGTTTATCAAATAGACCACGATCTGGCATACGCTGCCATCAATAACGCGCAAAATTTAGGTTATAATGTGGATAGCTTCGCCTGCCACCCTCTGGTGGTGCGCGCTATGCATTGCAACACGCCAGAAAGTCATACGTTGCAATCAGTGCGCGAGGCAATGGAATATGGCGGCATCATTTGCGGCGGGCTAGGCATTCCGCCAGCTGCGCAGGCAGCGGTCGCCTTCAACCGTATTGTGGATTGGAGAGAAAGCCAGGGCCTAGCCACGTCCGAAGAACTTGGGATCCGTAATGAGATTCGTCAAGCGCTTTTTAAAAGCGGCGAAGCAGCTCATGACATTCTGGTTCAAGCTCAGGAACGCTTACAGAATGCTTCGTTAGGTGTCGGTGGCGGTGGAATAGAAGTTAACCAGCCTGAATCGAAAGCTTCTCAGCTTCTCAGTGCATTGACACAAATGGCGCAAGAAGAAGGAAAAAACCTGGATCCGACTTACAAAGCGGTAGGCAGACTCATGACCGTTTGCGCGGCACACCCTGACTTACAAGAATCCATGGCTGCGCCACTGCTTAGAAGTTTCAATAACTCTCTGGAAAGCGGAAGCACCGGCTTGCTGAAAACCCAGCTCAAAATTCAGCTTGATAGCCATGCAAGTGAAATCGAGGCTGCAGGCTTGTCAGGCGATCTTGATAATGTTTCTAAGTATGCTCACCAGGTGGGAGGTAGACCGCGCTGATAGTGGCAGCGTGTCGTAAGAGCACGCAGATGAATATTACTTCGGCCTCAAAAACGCTTCCTTCACATTCAGCGAAGACTCCACCCCAATCTTCCCGTAATTCGCCTTCAGCCACTCCTCCGCCGATTCCCTCCCCGCTTCCTTTAGGAATTGAAAGAAGTCCCAGCTCGCGTTCACCTTGCTCGAGGCGTTCAGCCTGTCCATGACCTTCGGCGGCGAGATCATGTGCATCAGCAGTTTTTTGTAATGGGGATCGTTGAGTTTGTGCTGATCCAGCAGCTTGCCCACGAAATCGATCACCCTCAGCTCCGCGATGAGGCTGGAATTAAAGGTGATCTCGTTCAGCCGGTTGATGATATCCATCCCCCGGTGCGGAATCTCCTCCCTGTACAGCGGGTTGACGCGCACGATCACCACATCGCGGGATTCGCAATTGTAAATCAGCGGATAGATCGACGGATTTCCCACATACCCGCCATCCCAGTAATGGTCGTCCCCCACCTGAACCGCCTGAAAGAACATGGGAATGCAGGAAGACGCCATCAGCACGTCGGCGGTAATTTCCTCGCAAGTGAAAATCCTCGGCTGCCCTGTGGTCACCGAGGTGGCGGTCACGAAGATCTTGATCAGGCTGCACGCCTGCAACTGCTTCAGGTCCAGCACGTCGTCCAGAATCTCGCGCAGCGGGTTGATGTTGAGCGGGTTCAGGTCATAGGGCGAATACATGCGGCTGAGCAGGTCGAAGGCGATATAGCCCGGCGTCCAGTCGAGATCGAACATATGCGGATTGTCCGACGCCATCCGGCGCATGAAATCTCCCGGCGGCGTCATCCAGGAAAGCAGCTTGTGCCCGCTTACGCGCAGCCAGAAGTCCTCGAGTGCCGCCTTGGCGCCCGCGCGGCCGTCCTTGATATAGCCGTTGATGAGCACCGCCGCGTTCATCGCCCCCGCCGAGGTGCCGCTGATGCCCTCGATAAGCAGCTCTTCCTCGTCAAGCAGCCGGTCGAGCACGCCCCAGGTAAACGCGCCATGCGCCCCGCCGCCCTGCAGTGCCAAGTTGATGCGTTTGTGCTTCGCGGTTTTTTCGTCAGCCATCCGGCGCCCCCGTTCTTGCGACGGGGTTATAGCACGGTTACGCCACCGCGGCTACGACCGGAGTGACAAGGTCTCTCCGCTGCGGCCGGAAGCGGCCACGCGCTGCTGGAAATCAGGGTGCGCCGCCTCGTAGGACAGCGCCTCCGCTGGGTGCCTGAACGATACCGGCGCCCGCTCGGCGATGGACTCGTTAATGATGAAATAGGTTCGCCACACCAGTTCCTTAAGCATCTGCTCGTCGATGCGCGCACCGTCCTTCACCTCCTGGTGAAGCTGGAGCAACACCTGCCTGGCCGGATCGGCCAGGGAAAGATCGTCGGTCAGTTCCTGCCGCATCAGCGCGGGCAGCACATTGAGCAGATCCTTCGGCTCGACACGTTGCCCCTCTTCCACCTTGCCACCGAGGCGGCTATACAGCACGGGCAGCGCACGCGCCATCTCCGCTTCAATCGCGCATTGCTCGATGACAGCCGTTGCCTCCATGCTGGCGACTAGCACCTTGATGAGCGCTCCCCGCTCCGCCGTCATGCCGTCCTTGGCTGCGGCGTTCTGCACGACGTCGAGCAGATACACCACCAAGTTCGGATTGGACAGATCAGGCACGATTTTCATGTCCGCTTGATAATGATCACGCGCATATTCCATGATACCTTCGAGTGCGGTCAAATAAGCCTTGGCATTGCCGTTTGCTGCCGCCTGTTCCATTACCCGCAGATGCTTAGCCAGCTCGCCCGTGCCGTTCTGCGCCGAGGCGGCTTCGCATTGCCGCGCAGCGTCACGCAAGCGGTCTAGGGGCAAGTACGCATCCACCAGAAGGGCTGCATGCTCTCTTGCTTCCTTATCCCTGGCCAGGGTGGGATGGCCCAGCACGGCGTGAGGCGCGAAACACCCCACGTTGCCCAACCGTTCGATGGGTTCAAGATGCAAGGTCACATCCGTCGGCGTGGTGACTGTTCGCTCCGCGTCGTTCCTGGTCAGACCAAGATAACCACGCGCCAGCAGCAGGTTCTGCACGAGAGCGCCGAAAGCGCTCACTAGCACCGCGTCCTGTTCCTTGGGCGTCGTGGGCAGTCCTCGTTCGGCATTATCTTCCGCAAGGCCGTAGGTCAGCAGGTAGTTCAGGCCGCTCGCAATCTGCACGCCGTTATACCCGATCGCGCGATATCCCTCGAGATGCTGCGTGGCAATGGCCACTTTGGCCGTACCATTACCGCTGCGCATATTCGGTCTGGCGCTGAAATTCTGCGCTGCAACAAAGGCAAAAGGCGTACCACAGGTAAGCAGTGCGTCGCCCTGGAAGGCGAGCGTTTCATAGCGCGTGGCGATACGCCCGAAACGATCGGCAAGTTCGGCGTCCTGGGCTGGGGTTTCGCCAGGCATATGCAGCACATTGCCAAGATTTTCCCGGCTGATGCCATCAGGCAGCTCCGTAAGCGCGTGGGCCGGTTCCATCAGCACCGTGAGCAATTGCTCCCAGCGGTCGACGGGCGCATGCTCCAACGGTCGCCCTGGCAGGCGGCCCTGATCGGTTCTGCCGCCCACCATGGCATGGGCGGAGAGGCGGTGGTTGCGGCCGACCGCACTTCCCACGCCGTCGTAATCCTCAATGCGCATGCGTTCGGCGAGCGTATGCAGCCGGTCCGGCGTCAGCCTGCTGCCACGCACATAACCCTCGTCATCCAGCTTCCTGCCCGGCAGGGAGCGCAGCATTTCTTCGCGCACTTCCTTGAGGGCAGCTTCCGCCCGCTCCATGGATTGCAACCGAAGCGGCGTCGTGCCGGGGCCGAGATTGCGCGTGGAATCGCTGCCGGCGAACATCATCACCAAGTTGCCGCGCGCATATTCGAGATACACCAGGTTGCTCATGCAGGTCTTCACGATCCTGTCGGACTGCTCGAGCGTTTCCCTGCTTTCCAGCAGCGGGATGACCTTGGTCGGATTATTTCTCAACTTCGTCGTATCTTCCGCCGTCGCCATCAATAGGAACTGGGCAATCAGAGGGTCTACCTCTGTGCAATCCGCGATGATGTAGGAGGGAATGGCGCGGGAATGGTCCGCCGCATAGGAGATGCACTCCATGTTGTCCACGAACACTTTCGCATCGCCGCTGAGCGGATTGCCTTCGGCCCTGCGCTCCTCCATCCTCCGGGCAATGATCCGCCGCAATTCCGGCTGCGCCTGATCGTTGCGCACCAACTCGAGCAACTGGGACATGGCACGCACCTTGGTGCCCATGTCGGAGTTATTTTCGGAGAAATCCATCTTAGGCGTATTCGCCGGCAGTGCACCGGCCGCAATGAGCGCCTCGTAGATCTCATTCATGATGACGGCGTGCACTTTGCCATTCTGGCGCGTTTCGCACTTGGAGAAATGCATGCCAAAATTCACTGGGGCAAGCCGCAGGGCTTGGAGCTGCGTGAACCGGCTTTCAACGCCGGTCTCGGGATTGCGGAATTTCGCGAACGCGATGCCTTCCCTCTCCGCCGCCTCCTTGAGCATGGCAAGGTCGGCGAATAGATCGGCGCGGGTTTTGTAGCGTTCCAGATTGCCGGGATCATCCTGCACGTTGGTGCTGAGCGCTGGCAGGCGCTGCTGAATAAACTCGACCCATTGGCGCGTTTCACTGCCTTCCGGCGCCTGCACGCGCATGTCCTCGAGCACACCGGCGTAAAGCCCCGCGAGGGCGCCACGGAATTCAGCGACCGCTTCCACCATGCTGTTGCGCACGACGTTCGGCTTGCCGTCGCGGTCGAGCGCCCAGTTGTGCAGGTCGAGCACCTGAATCTCCAACAGCTCCTCAAAGCTGGGAGGCTCCATGCCGAGCCGCTCCATGGATTCAATGATGCGCTCGTAATACTCCGGCAGCCGGTAGAAGAGCCGTGTCGCATCCTCAATGCCACGGGCGATTTCCTCGTTCACCGTGAGTTTCTGCTTCGGTGGCGTCAGCGCCGCCTCCAGGTTACCGAGTGCGCGCTGCACCGCACCATCCAACCCGTGCTCCACAATGGCGCGTATATAAGGGGGATCGCAGACGTCTATGCTTTGACAGCAATCAAGCACCGACTGCACGATATCGCCCGGAA
>JAFLCR010000136.1 GCA_017302755.1 Alphaproteobacteria bacterium | reverse complement strand
GGCCCATGCGCGGTGGGCATCGAATCGACGGTGATCGACCTCACCGGCGAGCGCCCCGCCCTGCTCCGCCCGGGAAGCGTGACGCCGGAAATGCTGGAGAAAGTGGTCGGGCAGGTGGGTTTCGCGGCGCATGACGAAGCGATCAAAGCGCCGGGGATGCTGAAAAGCCATTACGCGCCGAGCAAGAAGGTGCGGTTGAATGTGACCGAGCCGGAGGAGGATGAGGGGTACCTGGCGTTCGGGCCCAAACCGGCCAAAGGCGCGAGAGTCACGCTAAACCTCAGCGAAAGCGGTGATCTGGCAGAGGCTGCCGCCAACCTGTTTCGTCACCTGCGCATGCTGGAGTCACAGGATATTACTCGCATCAGCGTCGCTCCGCTTCCCGAGTCGGGTATCGGGGAAGCCATCAACAACAGGCTGGCAAAAGCTTCCTATTAGTGACGCGTGCGATCCGTATCCACCGCCTTAAGCGCATCACGCGCCGCCATTTTTTCTTTCCAGCCGACACCACTGGTTTGCACGTCATCTTGAAGGTCAGTTAGGGCGCCTCTAGCCTGCTTGGCAAAGTCAACGACCGCATCCATGCCCTTCGCCACGCGAAGATCGGTTTCACGGATAAGGAGCACGTTATAATTCGCGTGAAGCTCGGTGCGCATGCCCTCGGCCTCGAAAGCTTTTTGCAGAATGACCAAGTGCCCAGGGTCTCGGGAAGTCATCTGCAAAGCCCTTATCTGGCCGCCACCGTTAACACTGAAATTACTGAATGCGGCCGAGTCAATCAGGCCTTGAGCCCGCAATTGCTGAAAGCCTTGCTCCAGCGTGGGCACCACGCCCACCTGATGGATGTGCCGGTCGCTGTCGCGGCGGTGCATGCGATATTCTATAGCGTTGCCCAGCGTGTTCAGCACCATGTCCGCTTTCGAGCCAATCTGGAAGGCACTGATTTGCTCTTTGACGTTGTCAAGAAACTCACCGATGCCCAAGTCGATCTTTACGTTGAGAGAGAATGCGCCAGGTCGGAATTTCTGCAGCAGCCCAGACAGCATATTGCCCCTGCCCCGAATCGGAGCCTCCGGGTCAAAGTCCTGGCAACTAATGCGCATCAAACCGCCATCCTGCGGCACTCCGAATTCCACCGCCTTGTCCTTGAGCATCGACTCCATGGCTTTAGTGGCGGCTTGCGATACCTTATCACCAGCGCCTTCTCCTCCCATGCCATCCGAAACCACCGCCAGCGCGTAATCTTCCGCCCTGACCGGTCTGGTTGCCGGAATGGCAACAATGCCGATGTCATCCGCCCCGCCTGTTTGACGGACATACGCCGCCAAGGCGTTTGCGAAATCCGCATCACCGGCATGATATCCCTTTCCCGCCAGATGCTTTACCGCCGTCTTTAAGAATTCCATCTGCTCCTGCCGCTTAATAATGGGCAAGTCGTTCACGGGATCACCGCGCTCAAAGCGAGCCGCCACTGCGGGCAGGTAGTTGTTGGCTTTATCGAAAACGCCATCGCTCATCACCACTACTTGCGCATCCTTGCCGACCAGCTGCTCAATTTGCTCGTAGGTTAGGAAATACGCATCATCCGTCGATGGAGATTTACCTCTGCAAACCGCACCAATTCCATTATAGGGATTATCCACGATGTTTCCGGTTTGCTTGCTTTTTCCAAGCACAACCTGATCCTTGGTGATTTGATAGACTTCACCGTTCTTGCCTATTAGAGAAACCACCGCGTCGCCGGCCAGCCTGACAGCAATGCCTTCGGAAGTTTTGAGGGCCGCAGCTAGCGTAGCGCCGCCCCGTCCCACATCAAGGGCCGCTTCATGCGCTTCCGCGAAGGCCTCGTCCAGCAGGTTCAAACCCTGCGATCTGGTTGGCTTGCCGAAACCGGTTGCCAGAAGACAGCTGTCCTCAGAGGGAGTGCCCGGTTTCTTGGTGCCGAAAACGCGGGCGAGCGATCCTTTTTCAGATGCGTCTTCTTTGAAATGTGCCGCAATATGCGGTTTGTAACCGTTTTGATCGGCTTTATATGTTGCGATAAAGTTAGCAACCATGTGTTATCCCGGGGCAAAAATTAATTCCACGAGACAATACTATCATCACATCATTAAGTATTAATGACAGATTTGGCTTATTTTTTACTTTTTCCCGGCAATTTATTAAACAGCCAATCTCTTAAAAAATAAGGATAAACCGACAACATTGACAACAACCCAAACAGCAACATCGGAAAGCCGATGACGCCGTGGTTGTACGTCAGGCCGTGCACGATTTTTTTGGCGGCTTTCTCCGCCGGCATGATCATCGGCATGGGGTAGTCGTTCACGTCGGTCATCGGTGTCTTGATGAAGCCGGGGTTCACGACAGAAACCCGGATGCCGTCTTTCTTGAGAAGCCCCCTGAGCGCGTCGCCGTAGACGCGCACGGCGGCCTTGCTCGCCGAGTAAGCGGGCGAGCCGGGAAGGCCCACCACCCCCGCCAGGGAGCTGATGATGGCGATCTGGCCCTTGCGGCGGGCCTGCATCTGGGGAATCACGGGGAGAATGGTGTTGAATACGCCCTGCACGTTGATGTCGAAGATGTCCTTCACCTGGGCGGCGCTTTCCATCTCCTTGTGCTCGCCCGTGCCCGCCGAGATGCCCGCGTTGGCGATCACCAGTTCAATGGGGGAGGATTCACTTACCTTCGCGAGCCACTGGCGCACCGCCTCGGCGTCGCGGATGTCCAGCACGGCGCTGCGCACATGCGCGCCCCTGGCGTGGCATTCCTTTGCCACCGCGTCCAGCCTGGCCTTGTCGCGGCCGGTGAGCGCCAGCGTCACCCCTTTTTCGGCGTATTCCCGCGCCAGGGCCGCGCCCAAGCCGCTGGAAGCGCCGGTAATCACGATGGTTTGGGGTTTTTTCATGGTATTTTCACTCCTCTGGGGTAGAAGTTATTCGATGGCGTTCAAGCGCCACGCAGGCTGCGCTCCCACTTGGTCGCTAGTCCTCGCCGTGCTCGTCCAGCCATGCCACGCATGCGACGGTACCAAGAGTATATGATCCAACCCGAAAAACTCCAGCGCCGCGGCCTGATGTTCGTGCTTTCCTCGCCTTCGGGCGCGGGGAAGACGACGATCTCCCGCCGGCTGCTCGAGCGTGACGCGCAGCTTTCCATCTCTATCTCCGTCACCACGCGAAAACCCCGTGCGGGCGAGGTGCACGGGAAGGATTATTTCTTTGTCTCCGAAGACCAGTTCGCCCGTATGTCCATGGAGAACGAGCTGCTCGAGCACGCCAAGGTGTTCGACTATCATTACGGCACGCCCAAGGAATTCGTTGAGGCGCAGCTCGCCGGCGGGCGCGACGTGCTGTTCGACATAGACTGGCAGGGCACGCGCCAGCTCGCGCAGAACGCGCGCGGAGATCTGGTGAGCATCTTCATTCTTCCGCCTTCCATGGAAGAGCTGGAACGCCGCCTCACCACCCGCGCCCAGGACAGCGCCGAGGTGGTGCAGAAGCGCATGAGCAAGGCCGAAGCCGAAATCAGCCACTGGGTGGAATACGATTACGTGCTCGTGAACCGAGACGTGGAGGAAACCCTCGGCCATGTGGTGTCCATCCTCCAGGCCGAGCGCCTGCGCCGCCAGCGCCAGCCGCAGCTTGCGGAGTTCGTGAAGCAGCTCTGCGGGTAGTTGTTCGTTTGCGCCCGATCCGCTTTCCGCTTCGCGGAAATGCTCACATGGCGCGCCGCGTGCGCGCGGGCTGACGGCTCCTCGTTCGTTTGCGCCCGATCCGCTTTCCGCTCACGCGGAAATGCTCACATGGCGCGCCGCGTGCGCGCGGGCTGACGGCTCCTCGTTCGTTTGCGCCCGATCCGCTTTCCGCTCACGCGGAAATGCTCACATGGCGCGCCGCGTACGCGCGGGCTGACGGCTCGGAGGCTTTTCATCAACAATCCAACTGGCGCGCGAGGTCATGCTCGCTTATGCTCCGGCCATGCCAATCGCTTCCCTACAGCCATATGCCGCGCGGGGCGTGTTTCTTGCTCTCGCCTTGATGCCCCTGCTCGCCGTCTATTCGCCGATCGGCATGACGCCCCTGGCCGTTGCGCTCGCGCTGCTGGCCGCGGCCTGGGCGAAGGATGCGCCTTTGTTTCCTATGGCGCGCGGGTTCTGGTTCGGCGCGGCGGGGCTGCTGTTGTGGGGCGTGGTCACGCTGTGCTGGTCGATTGAGCCGCAGGCTACGCTCGTGCACGCCGCCAAACTCAGCGGCATGCTGGCCGTCGCCTGGGCCGTGCATCGCATGCTGCCTGCCTCGCCTGCGCCGCTGCGCCTGCTCGTCACCGGGTTCGCGCTGGGGTTGGGCGCGATCTGGCTCGCGCATCTGACGCAAGGGGTCACGATGGGCAAGGATCCGCTGTACTGGAAAGATCACCGGCTCAATCGCAGCGTCTGCATCCTCGCCGTGCTGATGTGGCCGCTGGTTGGGCTGCTGTGGCGGCGTCTTGCCCCGGGAAGACGCACAATAGCGTGCGGCACGCTGCTGGTCGCCACCGCGGCGACGGTACTGCCGATGGAATCGCAATCGGCGACGCTGGGCCTGCTGGCCGGCGTAGGCGTGGCCGCGGTGACAGCCTGGAAGCCCGGCTTCGCGCGCCTGCTCGCCTGGGCGGCGCCGCTCTTTCTCGCGGCGATGCTCGCGGGGTTCACGCAGCTGCGCGCCGAACCGCTTGCTAACAGCGCGCTGGCGGGGTTTCCGCAAAGCGCGTTGCACCGACTGTATATCTGGGAATTTGCCACTTCGCGGGCCGTGGAACAGCCCGTCTTGGGATGGGGGCTTGGAAGCTCGCGCTATCTGCCGGGGGGGCAAGGGGTCGTCTATCCCGATAAAATCCTGATGCCGCTGCACCCGCATAACAGCGTGCTGCAGATCTGGGTGGAGCTGGGCCTGCCGGGCGTGGCCGCGTTCATGGCGGCGCTGTGGTTTCTATTCCGGCAAATATCAACGCTTGCGCAGCCCTGGGCAGCGTGCGGCGCCGGACTGCTGACGACGCATGTGATCATCGGGCTCACCGGTTACGGGGTCTGGCAGGAATGGTGGATCGCCACCGGCGTTCTTTGCAGTGCGGCGCTAACGCTTTTCATGCGGGAAGAGCAACGCACAGGATGACGGGGGCAAGGCAGTAAGAACTCCCGGGATGGTCCCTCTTGCTTATTCGGCGGAGGCGAAATCAAGCGGCGTGATGCCAGACACACAACCTTCCGGCGCTTGCCGCGCCGGGCTGGATCCCGGCCTCCGCCGGGATGACGATGTTGAGAGGACGTTACTATCGGAATTTTTTATCCCGGGAAATGGCGCACCAGGCGGCACCAGCCGGGAAAGTCCACTTCTTCGGCCCTGAGCGTAGGCGCGATGCCGGCCTGTTCCAGCCACGCTTCGATCGGAACGCCGAGTCCCTTCAGGCTGCCGCGCAGCATCTTGCGGCGCTGGCCGAAGGCGGCGGCGGTGATTTTTTCCAGCTTCTTCATCTCTTCCGGTGAGAGCAGCGGTTGCGCGCGCGGCGTGATGCGCACCACCGTGGAGACGATCTTCGGCGGGGGGAAAAACGCGGCGGGGTCGATGTCGAATTTGATCTCCACTTCCGCCACCATGCCCACATGGATGGCGAGGCGGCCATAGGCTTCGTCCCCTACCCTGGCCGTCAGGCGCTGGGCAACTTCCTTCTGGAACATGAGCGTGAAGCTCTCGAACTGCGCGATATGCGGCAGCCAGGCGAGCAGCAGCGCGGTGCCAACATTGTAAGGAAGGTTCGCGACAATGCGGCGCGGTGCGTCGCCGTATTCCCAAAGCGTGATATCGAGTGCGTCCGCCATCAGGATCTCGAGCTTTCCCTCCGCCGCTTCGCGCAAGGATTCCAGCGCGGCAACGGCGCGGCGGTCCTTCTCGATGGCTACCACGCGGGTTGCGCCCTCGCGCAGCAGCGAGCGCGTCAGCCCGCCCGGGCCGGGGCCGACTTCGATGGTGGTGCCCGCCGAAAGATTTCCGGCGGCGCGGGCGATTTTGTCGGTCAGGTTGGCATCGAAAAGGAAGTTCTGGCCCAGCGACTTCTTGGGGTTCAGGTCGAATTCGCGCACAATGTCGCGCAGCGGAGGAAGCTCGGAAAGGAAGGTCATTGGAGCGGGCGCGCGGCTTCCGCTTTTCTTGCCGCTTCCGCCAGGAGAAGCTGGAATTGCATGGCGGTAACCTCCAAGACAT
>JAFLCR010000135.1 GCA_017302755.1 Alphaproteobacteria bacterium | reverse complement strand
AACCCTGGTGAACCCTGCTCTGGCGGCGACGTTCCGCGCCATGGCTACGCACGGGGTGGAGGATTTCTACCGCGGTGAAACCGCGCGAAAGATCGTCGAGGCCGTACGGAATGCACCCGTTAATCCAGGCGATCTGACCATGGACGATCTGGCGGGCTATGCCATCAGGGAACGCCCCCTGCTCTGCCGCCCCTATCACGGTTACACGGTGTGCAGCATGACGCCGCCCAGCTCTGGCGGCATCACGATGCTGCAGGCGCTCGGCATGCTGGAGCACCACGATCTCACCACGGTGCAGCCGGACGGGGTGCAGGCCGTGCATCTGATTTCCCAGGCAACCATGCTCGCCTTCGCCGACCGCGACCGCTATATTGCCGATCCCGATTTCGTGGAGGTGCCGACGGAGGCTCTGCTCGACCCCGCCTATTTGGCGGAACGCGCCAAGCTGATCAGCTGGGGCAATGTGACGGCGAAACCAACGGCAGGCGTGCCGCCACAGCTTCGCAACGCCCCCGAATGCCCGGGCGTGCGCCACGCGGAAGTGCCCAACACCACGCATTTCAGCATCATTGACGCGGAAGGCAATGCCGTGGCCATGACCTCCTCGGTTGAATACGCTTTCGGCTCCGGCATGGTGGCGGCAGGGTTCATCCTTAACAACCATATGACCGATTTCGCAGCCAGCCCGGTGGACGCGCGCGGCTGCAAGGCCGTGAACCGCATCGAGCCGAACAAACGCCCGCGCAGTTCGATGAGCCCGACGCTGGTGTTCGACAAGGCGGGCAATCTCGTAATGACCGTCGGCTCGCCGGGAGGGCCGCGCATCATTCCTTACGTGTTGCAGACCGTGATCGCCGTCATCGACTGGAAGCTTGGCATCCAGGATGCCATGAACCTGCCGCACTACACCAACCTGACCGGCAAGACGGAGCTTGAGGAAGGCACCCCCATCGCCCGCTTGAAACCGGCGCTCGAAAAGCTCGGTCACGAGGTGGTGGTGCGCGAGATGAATAGCGGGTTGCACGGCGTGATGGTCACGCCGGGTAAAGTGCGCACGCTGCTTGGCGGCGATGATCCGCGCCGCGAAGGCGTGGCGCTCGCCGACTAAGCCCTTCCTACCAGATACAGTTGAGCGCGCGCCCTTCGATGGCGCGCGGAGCGTGACGTTTTTGTGAATTTTCCTCAACGCGTTCCGATTCTTTTGCCCGGTTCCACCAAACGCTATATCTTGTAAAAGTCATACATTTGAAACAGAAATAGGCTATGATTTAGCTAAAATTGGCAGGATGCAGGCCATGAACCGCCCGATTTGGTTAACGGATTATCAATCCGCGGATTTTAGGCTCACAGTGACGCAGTTTAGCTGCCGCCACCCGCGGCGAAGTGAGGCATCATGAGCGCAAAGGGCAACCTCCAGGTCGATCCCCTTTTCATCGGGCTAACCCGGCCCGCCATGGTGATGGGGGTAAGCTATCTCTATTTTCTGATCAACATGATGATCACCATGGTGGGGTTCATCAACTCCACCAGTTTCTGGTGCTTTCTGTCCGCAGGCATCATCCACGGCATCGGCTACGTCATCTGCCTGAAGGAACCGCGCACCATCGAGCTGCTGGTTGCGAAGACGAGCCGGTGCATGCGATGCAAGAACATGCGCTATCACGGATTCACCAACTCCTACGACGTCTATTGACATGAACCCATTCGCCCGACGCCAGCCCCAACGCCATCCCGCCGCCAAGCGGGAGCTGAGCATCGGCGAATACATTCCTTACAAATGCCACTGGGACTTGAGTACCGTCATCACCAAAGACGAGCAATTGCTGCAGGTGATCAAGGTGCAGGGCTTCGCCTTCGAGACCGCCGACGACGAGGACGTCGACATGAAGAAGGCCGTGCGCAACTCGCTGCTGCGCAGCATGGCGGGTGGCAACTACCATCTCTGGTTCCACACCATCCGCAAGCGCAAGAGCGCCTTTCCCGGCGGCGAGATGCCCCCCGGCTTTGCTCATACCGTGAACGAAATGTGGCGCCATAAGCACCATTCCAAGGACTCGTACATCAACGAGCTCTACATCACCGTCATGCGCACCCGCGACATGAAGGGCGTCGCCAAATACGGCAATTTCCTGCAGATGCTCTATCAGAAGGCCGACCGCTTCGCCCACGAGGAATACCTGCGCGAAGCGCACAAGGACCTCAACGAAATGACGCAGCGCATCCTGGCGTCGCTTCGCGACTACAACCCGCGCCTGCTCACCACCATCGTCACTGAACGCGGCGCGTTCTCCGAGCCACTCGAATTTCTGGGCAGCCTGCTCAATTGCGGCATCCGCCAGCCGGTGCTGCTGCCTTCGATGGACGCTTCACACTATATCTGCAACCATCGCATCTATTTCGGGCGCCGCGCCATCGAGATCCGCGGGCCGCACACGCGCAAATACGCCGGCATCGTCAGCATCAAGGAATACCCCGCCCAAACGGCGGCGGGCATGCTCGACGCATTTCTGCAGCTGCCGTTCGAATTCATCATCACCCAGAGCTACAGCTTCACCGCCCGCCAGACCGCCATCGGCAAGATGCAGGTGCAGCAGAACCGCATGATCCAGGCGCAGGACGTCGCGATTTCGCAGGTCGCGGAAATCAGCGAAGCGCTCGACCTCGCCATGAGCGGCCACGTCGCCTTCGGCACGCACCATTTGAGTGTGATGTGCATGGAAGACAATCTGAAGGCCATGGAGGAAACCATCGGTCTCTGCCTGTCCGAGCTGACCAATGTGGGCATCAACGCCACGCGCGAATACATCAACATGGAGCCTGCTTTCTGGTCGCAATTGCCGGGAAACGGCGGCTTCATCGCCCGCAAGGCGGATATCAACTCCATGAACCTCGCGGGGCTCGCTTCGCTGCACAACTACCCCGTCGGCCGCATTGCCGGCAATCACTGGGGCAGCGCGATCACCGTGTTTGAAACCACTTCCGGCACGCCGTATTTCTTCAACTTCCACCTGCGCGACGTGGGGCACACCACCATCATCGGCCCGACCGGCGCTGGTAAAACCGTGCTGATGAACTTTCTGATCGCCCAGGCGCAGAAGGCAAAATGCCGCGTCTTTTTTTTCGACAAGGACAAGGGCGCCGAAATCTTCATCCGCGCGCTGAAAGGCGTATACACGATCATCCAGCCGAGCGACGATTGCGGCTTCAACCCCCTGCAGCTACCCGACACACTGGAAAACCGCTCCTTCCTGGTGGACTGGTTCAAGGCCATGGTGACCACCCACGACGAGCCGTTCACGGCCGAGGACATGGACCGCATCAACGAAGCCATCAGCGGCAACTACAAGCTCGATCGCTCCGACCGCATCCTGCATAACGTCGCGCCGTTCTTCGGGCTTGAGGGGCCAGGCACAATCGGCGGGCGCCTGCGCATGTGGCACGGCACCGGGCCTTACGCGAAGCTGTTCGACAACCCGCTTGATACGATCGACTTTTCGGAAAACAGCATCTTCGCCTTCGAAATGGGCCAGGTGCTAGCGGATAAGACCAGTCTTGGGCCGGTGCTGCTCTACCTTTTCCACAAGATCAGCCTCTCGCTTGACGGCACGCCGACCATGATCGTGCTCGACGAAGCCTGGGCGCTCATCGACAACGATATTTTTGCGCCGAAGATCAAAGACTGGCTGAAGACGCTGCGTAAGCTGAACGCACTGGTGGTGTTCGCGACACAAAGCGTGGAGGACGCCAGCAAATCGGCGATCAGCGACACGTTGATCCAGCAAACGGCAACGCAGATCTTCCTGCCAAACATGAAGGCGACCGAGGCTTATAAAACCGCGTTCATGCTGTCGGACCGCGAGTTCACCCTGCTCAAAACCACCGATCCCGGATCGCGCTTCTTTCTAGTGAAGCAGGGCATGGACGTGGTGGTGGCCCGCATCGACCTTTCCGGCATGACGGAGGTTATCAACGTACTTTCCGGCCGGGCGGAAACGGTGGCGATTCTTGACGAAGTCCGGGCCAGCCTGCCGCCGGAGCAGCGGGACGATCCCGAATACTGGATGCTGCCCTTCCAGCAGGGGGTGAAGAGGCTGAACGATGCGAAGCGGTAACCTATTCACCATCGCTTTTCTTATCGTGTTCCTTCTGGGATTCCTGACGTGGACGAACGCATCCTATGCGGGGGATGATGTCAGAAATGCCAATCAATGCTGCAATCAGAATACGGACGGACCTGGAGGCGGGTGCTGGTATACAGAGGGTTGCAACTTCTCAACCGGATTAAGAGGTTGCGATGGATATTGGGATGGCACCAGTTGCTGCACCGTGGCGTTTGTGCCTTTCGTGCCCGGCAGTAACCCTCCCCGCTTTCTGACGCCGGCGGAATACGACGCCTTGACCTCCGAGCAAAAGCAAACGCTTTCTCGTCAAGGCTATACCGGAGACGGCTCTGTGCTGAGAGCAGACACGGAAACCGGCAATGCGTTCGTCACGATGAAGCTACGTAACGGTGACAATGCAGGAGACTGGTATCGAAATCAGCGCAATAGTGGAAACGTACCACGCACCTGCAATATCAATACAATTGCTTGCGCTCAATTGGACAATCAAACGCAGGAACCTCCCGCAGGAGTGGATTGCTACGCCGTCGGCCAATGTCTTGACCGTAGCTGGGGAGGACTTGGAGGATGCGAGGAATATTCGGAAGGATCGCAGGATAACCCACAATGCTATGGAGCCGGCAACGCCTTCCTCATCTCCCGCGGCGAAAATTACAGGAATATGTGCTGCAACTGCCCGGGCGGAACACCGTCCGATTCCGATTTTCGCGGTAGTTGCGAAGCGGCGGGATGCACCTATAAGCACCCTCTCTTTGAACCCGACCCCATGATGGTCGGCAGAAGCCAATGCCGCGTCGTGCCTGGATGGGGCACTTTCTATACGCTTCCAGACGGCAGCACCTATTTCCAGTTCAATAACAATATCAATAATGAACAAGCCTGTCAGTTCATCCGAGCTTTGGAGAACAACCAGCAATTAAGCTGTAGCGGGCCTCAGGTAAGCGACCAAGCGCGGATCAGGTACTGGCCGGTCAGCCAAGCATACCTCACCGCCAATACTCCACAGGGAGCCACAAGTTTCTGCGGCACCGCCACCACTCCCCCGCCTTCGGGAAGTTGCCTGACAAGCCCTGTGCTATGCCCTAACGAAAATGGTCTACCAAGAGGGCCGGGGCTATACACGTATCAGATTAATTCCTGCCAGCTCGGGCAATGCCTCGTGCCACCCATGCAGAGCACCGGGCTTTGCCCCTCCGTGATGGGCGCGCCCCGCGCACGTCCGGGCAGCAGCAGCTGCATCAGCGGTGCCGGCGGGCAAGTCGGCGGCCAGATGCCTTTTTACGATTTCTCTGAATGGACCAGAGGAATGTGCAATGATGCAGAGCGCCAAGCTTCCTTGCAAAACCTGGCGAGCCTGATTCTGCAGCAGGGAGGGTCACGATACCTCCTTGCGCCATCAACCTGGGTAAAACCGGAAGACAAAATCCACATTTTGGAACTGCTGCACGGCGTTTACGGTGCATACACCACTGTCACCAATGTGGGTTCCGTCGCGCATTGTCTGCAGCAAGATCCGGCCGGAGCCATCTTCAACACCTGCTCCACCGACGCGGCGGATGAAGCGAACCGGATCAATGCCGAGCAAGCCGCGGCATTGGAAAGCCTCAATTGCATGCTCAACATGATCAAGAGCGGCGATTTCGAGTTTAACTGCCCCGCCGACGGTACGGCGGGAGGGTATTCGCAAACCCTTGCAGGCGCGCAGATTGCTACCATGTGCGCCAGCAACTGCACCATCAGCTACCGCCCCACGAGTTTCGGGGACGAATGGAACGAAGCCACCAGCGGACGCTGCTGCTCCTGGCAGGAAGTGCCCATCCCCGGCGAAAGCGGGTTCACCACCTGCGCCAAATGCTCTCCTCCCCCGCCGCCGGACACCGAAGTGTCCCTCTGCGATGCCAGCGGCAACCCCAATGGCTGCATCAACATGACAATCCCCCAGAACCAATCTGGGCCGTGCAACATGCAGCAGCAACTCAATGCTTCTTCCTGTTTCGGCGCGAACCAGGTACCAGCGGGCGCGGCCATATCTATCACCATCGATACCAGCCGCGGCGGGCAGGGTAGCGACGGCATCACTGCCTGTGCAGCCACCCAGCTGACAGGCACCAACCCAAGC
>JAFLCR010000134.1 GCA_017302755.1 Alphaproteobacteria bacterium | reverse complement strand
AAGGCGCACCCCTTCCCGATGTATGCGGGGTTGGAGCAGGCGGCGAAAAAAACCAAGAAGAAACTGCATGTCATCCAGGCCGGATGGTTCGCCAACCAGGGCATTTCCGACAGCTTCACCCAGGGCGCGAAGGATGTCTGCCCCTCGGTGAACGCCATCTTCCTTGACGGGCGCAAGGCGGACGTGCGGCGCGAGATCTGGTTCGCGGCGGATATTTTCTGCTCGCTTTCGGACAATATCCAGGAAACCTTCGGCATCACCCCCATCGAGGCGATGGCGACCGGCCTGCCGCAGGTGGTGACCGACTGGGACGGATATAAGGACACGGTACGCGACGGCGTGGACGGGTTCCGCGTGCCGACCCTCGCCTCGCCGGTCGGCGCGGGCCGCGACCTGGCGTTCCGCTATGATGTGAACGTGGATACGTATGATCATTACTGCGCGGGGGCGTGCCAGTCGGTGAGCGTGGACATCGCCGCAACCGCCAAGGCATTCCTGGAGCTGATTGAGAATCCTTCGCTTCGCAAAAAAATGGGAGAAGCCGGGCGTGAACGCGCGCGCAGCGTCTATGACTGGCGCGTGGTGATCGGCCAATACGAAGCGCTGTGGGCGGAACTGGCCGCCATCCGCGCCAAGGAAGCGCCCCAGTGGGAGATCCGCGGCCTGCAGGAAGCGGAACATCCGCTTTACGACGATCCGTTCTCGCTTTTCGCCTCCTATCCCACGCGGGTGCTGAAGCCGGACGATGTCATCACCCTGCTTCCCGGCTCGACGCCGGAACGCGCGCTGGAACTGCGGCGCATGCATCTCAATAATTTCGGCTACCTCGCCACGCCCGACGTGTTCACCAAGGTGATCGAGAGGATCGCAGAACACGGCGGCAGCGCCGCGGTGCGCGACATCGCGCCGTGGATCACGCCCAGCCAGAGAGTCACCATGGTCCGTACGCTGGTGTGGTTCGCGAAGGTGGGGTTGGTAAGCATTTCGGAGCATAACCGCGAATCATAGAATCGCCTTGCGGCGATTCGGGGAATGACGATAGTGTGATGTTTATTTTTCAGGAGGTATTCCATGTCCGCAGTCGCGCTTAAGATTCAGGAAAAGAAACTCGTGCTGCCGCAGGTCACCGCGCCGGCGGCCAATTACGTGCCCTATACGATTTCGCGCGGCACGGTGTTCGTCTCCGGCCAGTTGCCGATGAAGGACGGCAAGCCGCAATTTATCGGCAAGATCGGCAAGGAATACTCCATCGAGCAGGGCATGGAATGCGCGGAGCTGTGCGCGCTCAACATCCTCGCCCATCTGAACAATGCCTGCGGCGGCAACCTCGATAACGTGAAGCAGGTGCTGCGCCTTGGCGTGTTCGTGAGCGGCGCGCCCGGGTTCAACGAACCGCACAAGGTGGCAAATGGCGCCTCCAACCTCATCGCCGATGTGTTCGGCGACAAGGGCAAGCATGCCCGCTTTGCCGTGGTCGTCGCCGACCTTCCCTTCGGCGTGGCCGTGGAAGTGGATGGCACGTTCGAGATTGCCTGAACCGCCCGTTAACCTTATAGCATCTTTATCCGCCCGCCTTTAACAAAGGCGGGCTTTATTTTTTATGGGAGCAGGCCATGACGACGATTACGGGAACCGCTAAAAACAACAACTTTACCGGCGGCGCTGAAGCCGATGAGATTTTCGGCTATGCGGGTGACGACACCCTCTACGGACGCGGCGGCAACGACACGGTCGTCGGCGGCTCCACGAACGATCTGGTGTATGGCGAAGAAGGTGACGATTCCCTTTCCGGCGGTGTGGGCGACGATCTTCTCGTTGGCGCGGAAGGCAATGATTACGCCAAGGGCGGCGAAGGCAACGACACCGTCTTCGGCGGTGCGCAAGCCGAAGACGAAACCGGCGGCGAGGACTTCCTGAACGGCGGCGCGGGCGACGACTACGTGTTCGCGGGCGACGGCGACGACGTATTGGTCGGCGAAGGCGGACGCGACACGCTGCTCGGCGGAGACGGCGAGGATTTCATGAACGGCGGCCAGGGCGACGATTCCATGGAAGGCGGCGCGGGCAATGATCACATGTACGGCACGTCGGGGAACAACACGCTCTCCGGCGGTGCGGGAGACGATGCCATTGAAGTCAACCAGATCGGCATCGCCTACGGCGGCGCGGACAATGACTCCATCGATGGCGGCCAATACAACGATTCGCTTTCCGGCGATGCGGGCGATGACTCCGTCTACGGCGAGCAGGGCCATGACATGCTGGAAGGCGGCGATGGCAACGATACGACCTGGGGCGGCAGGGGCAACGATACGATCCTCGCCGGCGGCGGCACGGACAGCATCAACGGCAATTACGGCAGCGACGTGTTCCGCTTCGAAGCGCTCTCGGATTCAACCGCGGAACAGCAGGACGTCATTCAGGGCTTCAAGCACGGGGAAGACAAGATTGACCTTTCCGCTCTGGGCGTCGCAAGCGTGGATGAGCTGACCGTCACGCGCGATGACACCTACACGCACATTGCGCATGACGAATTCAGCATCGCACTAATCGGCCGCTATACGATGGTGGCTGACGACTTCATCTTCGCCAGCGCCACCTGAGCAAAAAGATGCGCTAGAAAACGCCCGCTCCGGCCGGAGCGGGCGTTTTTTTATGCCCTGCGCGAGTGCGCGCCCTCAGGCAGATTGTCGTTGGCCACAGCTTCGCTGGTCATTCTCTGAATCAGCGCAATCTGTTCTTCGGGAGTCGCAACCGTACGCTTGACTTCGTCAACCGCCACCACGCGCTTGAACTGGTGTTTGGCGTTGTCCCAATCCGCAAGAATCCAACGGGCATTGAAGTCGTTGGTTGCTTCCGCAAAATGGGCGATGTTCGCTTTGATGGCTTCGAGATCATCCTCACCAAACTGGGTAGTCGCCAAAGTGTACTTCATGTTGTAGCGCGCCGTCTTCAGGTGGTTTTCGGGATCGAAGACGACGAAGGAGCCGCGCGTCATGCCCGAACCCAGACCCTTGCCGGGCAGGGAATACGGATCGAGCGCCAGAAAGGTGCCACCGGTCGCGAACTGCGCCGGGTAGCTGCCCTGGTAGTTGCTGGCGATGACGAGCGTGTGCTCGCCGTCGGGACTCGTGGCGCGGCCAAGCGGGCGGTGGCCGCCCACCGCGCCAGCGGCGTACATCATGCAGCCCCGGTTGGCGAGGCCGAACGTGTCGCCGGCGATGACCTGCTCGTGCGGGTCGCGCACCTCGTCGTAATGCAGCAGCGTGATCGAGCCGCCCATGCCGCTAACGCCAACCTTCGACTGCGCCGTGCCCTTATGCAGCCAGCCCACGCCATCGGCGGCAAAGCCCGCATAGGCCTGGCCTGCGGAGCCAAAGCTCGTAACGCACAGGAAGTGCTCGGGCACCGTCATGCGCGTGTCAAGCTCGTTGCGGGCCTCGCGTGTTTCCAGGCGCGTATGATGCACAATCATGCGGTTCAGCGCGATGCCGAAGGAGTTTTCGCGGTCCAGCTCGCCGACGTCGATCATGATGCGCCCGTCCACGCGATCCGCTTTCACGCCCGCCTCGCGGCATTGCAGGTCGAGTTGGCGGAAGCCCTCGTCGTCCAGCGTGATGATGCCGAGATAATACGCCACCACACGCATTGCCACTTCCTCTTTCGGGCTCAGCTTGGAGGGGTAGAAGCCGGGCGTTTCCACCTTCGCGGTGGCGTTAGCCTTATCCGCATGCACGATCTGGTAGCGGTAGCCGCCGGAGCCGTATTCCCGGTCGAACTTCGCCGCGATCTCATCGGCGGAAAGACCGCTGACGTTGACGAACTGATACTGCGTGCCGAACAGCGCCATGCGTTCTTCCTCGCGCGCGTAGCGGAGTGTCTTTTTGGCGCGAAGCTTGAGCGCCTCGTCGTTCGTGCCTTCCGCCACTTCACGCTGCTCGTCGCGCGTCAGCGGACGCACGAACAGGTCGTAGCGCTGCTGCTGCGTGAGCGGGCGAATCCAGTTTTCGGGAGGGGTGGTGATGTCGCCCGCCGCCTTGCCGAGCGCCTCCACGCGCAGCAATTCGCGGATCGCATTCTCCAGGTTCTCGCCGCGCGCGAAAGCGGGGGCCAGGATGTCGAGCAGGTCGACGCGGCCCTTGATCTTATCCACCTCGTCGAAGCCCATCATGGCGATGAGGTCGAGCACATGGCTGTAGGTGTCGATGACATAGCGCTCGCCCGCATAGGGGTTGCCGACATACATGCCCTTCTCGGGGTTGCCGGCGACCTTCACGCTGCATTCGCCGCTCTGGCAGCGGTTCTGCTTGTTGCAGCCCGCGGCCACTACCATCGCCGCCGTGCCGAAGCCCACGCTGTCCGCGCCCATGATGAGTGCGGTGAGCACGTCCCAGCTGTCTTTCGCGCCGCCTTCGTAGCGCACTTTCACCAGGTCGCGGTAGCTGCGCTCCACGCCATCGATAGCCGTGCCGGGGATCTTCTTGCTCTCCAGCGCTTTCATCGCGTCGATGAAGGCCAGCTCCGCGCCAACGCCGCCATGTTGCTGGTAGGTGGGCTTGGTCGCGCCCGTGCCGCCTTGGCCGTAGGCGCCGCCCGCGATCACCAGTTCGCCGACGAAGCCGTCCTCGTCCACGCCTGCGTCGTAGAGGCATTTCGCCGCGCCGACGATGACGGGGATGTTCTCCTGCGTCGCCACGGTCTTGATGACGACTTTCTTACCCATGCGCTTGAACTCATCGACCATCTGCGACAGTTCTTCGATGGAGAAGAGATCAAGCTGATTGGTGGGGCTGGGAAGGCTCGTGCCGGTGGGCACGCCGCGCGCGGAGGCGACGGTTTCGTCTACCTTGCGGCCATCTAGCATGCCGCCGTCGCCGGGCTTCGCGCCCTGGCCGATCTTGATTTCCACCACGTTGCCGGAATCGAGGAATTCGATGTCCACGCCGAAGCGGGCGGAGCCGACCTGGGTGCCGAGATCGAAGACCAGCGTGCCGATCTTGCCCTTGATGTTGCCGCCCTCGCCGCTGTAGGAAATCGCGCCTAAACGCTGGGTGGCAGAGGCCATGTCGTCATGCGCGCGCTCGGTGACCGCGCCCAGGCTGATGCTGCTTTTCACGTAGGCGTCACGAAGGAATTGCGACAGGCGTGTTTTCATGTCAACGCGCGCCACTTGCTGGGTTTGATCGGCAAAACGCGGAGCCAGGATGTGCGTGACGTTAACAGGGCGGCCGCGCAACATGTCGCGCGTGCCGTCCTCGTATTCGGGCGTGCCGCCGACAAACGCTTTGTAGTTTTCGGAGGTTTTCCAGCCGTCGAGCGTTTCAGGCCGCCAAGGAGCGCGGCTATCACCGAAATGTTCGGCGGCGACATAGGCACGGCGCGATGTTTGCTCCTCGGCCTCGAAGAGGACGCGCAGCTTCTCGATTTCCACCGCCTCATGCTGGGCGCCGACGCTGATCAGGTTGGCGAAAGCACGGGCGGACATGATGCTGATCTGCTGCGGCGTGATCACGCTTTGCGTAAACGGCATGATAAGATCACGCGCAACATCGCGGTCAACTTCCGCGGCAATATTTGCGTTGATACCCTCGAAATAATCTTGCGCCAGCAATCTCAACCGCTCGAAGGTGACCGCGGGGTTAGCCATTTCATCGATGAAATGCCTCAGATATTCCGCCATGTCTCCCGCACGCAGATTTACGAAGACACGCTGCAGGTCGGCAATGACATCGTGCCGGACATTGGCGTTATAAATAAAATTCTCCAGGTTCCAAATCTGATGGCTCAACTGGTCGCCGTTGCCGCCACGGGCGAAATGAGCAATCAGCTCGCTGGTCGCACTGCCCTGCACCAGGCGCGCGTCGCCAAGCAGTCGGGCGGCGGCGGCGACAAGGTCGGCCTCGGAACGAATGGGCAGCGCATCGGCGCGGTATTGGCCGTTCGGATCAAAGCCGTCGAAGAACAATTCGTAGAGCACGGGGTCGCGTTCAGGGCTGACCTGCGCATAGACAAACTGCGCCATGCCGGCGGCCGTCCTGGTTTCCACCCTCGGCCTTTCGACTTTCTGGAACCGGTCGGCGACGATCTGCGAGAACGTGGTCACCTCGCCCTGGCCGTGCGGCGAGACGCCGGTCAGCACCCGCACGGTGCCGGTCGGCAGGAACTCGACCGTCGCGGCGTCCCAGCCGCCGGCGATGTACTTGAGCGCGGCCAGCACCCGCGACGGGGCGATGCCGCACATCTC
>JAFLCR010000133.1 GCA_017302755.1 Alphaproteobacteria bacterium | reverse complement strand
GCCGGGGTTCACGCTGGTCGATGAAACCTCGGCGCGGGCGCTGCGCGACGAGGCGCGGCGGCGGGTGCTGACGAGCGCGGTGAATAACGAAGACCCGGGACTGGCGCGCTCGCTCGCGGTGATCGCGGGCCGGATCGGCGAGGGAAGACTCGCCGATCTGCTCAGGGAGATGATCGAGGCGCGGGGCAGGCTCGCCGCCTTGCGCGAAGGCGGCAACGCCATCGAACGGGTGCGGATGCGGTTTTACGAATTGCTCGGGCTGGCGCCTTATACGAAAGAGGAGGACGTCGCCGCGCTGGTCTGCCACGCGGGTGCGGTGGATGCGGCGGGCATCCGGGCGATGGCGGAGGCGATGCAGGCCAAGGGCGGCAAGGTGCTGCCCGGACAGGCGGCGGCGATGCTGGCGTGGCTCGGCATGGATGGGGGCGGGCGGGTGAAAGGGTTCGAGGCGTATGCCAACGCCTATTTCACCAAGGAAGGCTTGCCGCGCGACAATATGCAGAAGCTCTTTGCGGGAACAGCGCTGGAAGGCGCATTCCTGGCGGAGATGGCGCGGCTGCGCCAGGCCCGCCGGAAGATGGCGGCGGCGCGGGTCGCGCAGTTCAGCGGAGCGCTGATCACGGTGGTGGACGCGGTGCTTGCGCAGTACGAAGCATTGACGCGGGCGCGTGGGGTGCAGGATTTTCAGGATCTGATTCAATATGCCTCGCAATTGCTCGGCGATAAGGCGGAAACCGCCTGGGTGCTGTTCAAGCTCGATGGCGGCATCGACCACATTCTGCTCGACGAGGCGCAGGATACGTCGCCGGAACAGTGGCGGCTCGTGGAGGCGCTCACCGAGGAATTCTTCGCCGGAGAAACGGCGCGCGAGGTGAAGCGCACGCTGTTCGTGGTGGGGGACGAGAAGCAGTCGATCTACAGTTTCCAGGGGGCGGAGCCGGCGGGCTTCCATCTGCGGCGCGAGGAGTTCGGCCAGAAGGCCCAGGGCGCGGGCGAGGCGTTCGAGAGCGTGGCGCTGGCGACGTCGTTCCGTTCGGTGCCGGTGGTGCTTGAGGCGGCGGACGCGGTGTTTTCCGACGAGAGGCTCAGGCGCGCGGCGCTGCTGGAAGGGGCGTTGGCGCATGTTTCGGCGCGGCCGGGGCAGGGCGGAAGCGTGGCGCTGTGGCCCCTTGAGGAACGCGGGGAAAAAGAGGAGGCGGAAGTCTCCGCCTGGGATCCGCCTCCGGGAAGGGACGCCGCGCACATGGACGGCGATGCGCGGCGGAGGCTGGCGCGGCGCATCGCGAAGCAGATCAGGGAATGGCTGGAAAACGGGGAGGTGCTTTCCTCGCGCGGGCGGGCGCTGAGGGCGGGGGACATCATGATCCTTGTGCGCCGCAGGCAGCCTTTCGCAGGGCTGATCCGCGCGGCGCTGGTGGCGGAGGGGGTGCCGGTGTCGGGGTTCGACCGGCTCGCGATCACGGATCACATCGCGGTGCAGGACGTCATGAGCCTGGCGCGGTTCGCGCTGTTGCCGGAAGATGATTTGAACCTTGCATGCCTGCTCAAGTCGCCCCTGGTCGGGGTGAGCGAGGAGGCGCTGTTTGAGTTGGCCTATGGGCGCGGGGAGGCGTCGCTGTGGGAGAGGGTACGAAGTGACCGAGCTACACATTTTCCTTCGTCATCCCGGCGCAGGCCGGACACTTGCGAAGCAACGGAGGCCATTCCGCAAGAAACAAACAGGTATGGGCAATCCAGCGGCGCGTCAGCGCCCGACAAACAACCTTTCGGCGCTTGCCGCGCCGGGCTGGATCCCGGCCTACGCCGGGATGACGAAGGAAAAGCGGAGGGCGGTGTGGCGGACTTGCTAAAAGACGCGCTGGCCCTGGCGGACCGTGTGACACCGTATGGCTTCTTCGCCGAAATGCTCGAAGCACGGGGGGGGAGGAAAAAACTTATGGCGCGGTTCGGGGCGGAGGTGAACGACGTGCTCGACGCCTTCCTTGCCCAGGCGCTGGATTATGAGAAGCGTTTTCCCGCCTCTCTGCAGGGGTTTCTGCAATGGCTCGAGACAGGGCGGCCGGAGATCAAGCGCGAGACGGCGCATGCGGGCGGCGAGGTGCGGATTATCACCGTACACAGCGCCAAGGGGTTGCAGGCGCCGGTCGTGTTTCTGCCGGACATCGTGGATCTGCCCGATACGGCGAGGAAGCGCATTTTCTGGCTGGAGGATGCAAAAGGTTTCGGGCAGGGAGTCAGGCTTCCTTTCTGGCTGCCGTCGAAGGAAGCCGATTGCGAGGAACTGGAGCAGGCTCGCCGGGAGGCGAACGGCGCGGAGATGGAGGAATATTACCGGCTGCTCTACGTCGCCATGACGCGGGCTGAGGACCGGCTTATCCTCTGCGGCGCGGCGTCGGGAAAACGGAATGCGGGCGAGGAATATCCGTCCTGGCACCAGCTGTTCGAACGGCATCTAGGGCCGCGCATGAACGTCGTGACGGAGGACGGGTTCGAGCTGCGGCGCATGGAATCGGCGCAGACCGCGCCGCCCGACAGGACGGAAGGGCGCGGGGAAGAAACGCGTGCCGCCGCAGAGCCGCCGGAGTTCTTCCGCCATCCGCCGCCGCCGGAACCGGTGGTGCCGAAGTCGGTCGCGCCCTCGCATCTCGAGGAGCCGCCGCTGCCTTCGCCGTTGCCGGACGCGCTGGCCTTCAAGCGGGGCGAAGTGATTCACCGCCTGCTGCAGTTTTTGCCCGACCTGCCGAAGGAGCGGCGCGGCGATGCGGCGATGGCCTTTCTTGCCGCGCAGCCGGAGGAGGCGCTGCCCGTGGCTGAGCATGGCGCCCTGGTGGAGCGGGTGCTGAAAGTGCTGGCCCTGCCAGGGTGCGAGGCGTTGTTCGGGTCAGGCTCGGTGGCTGAGGCGCCGATTACGGGCATTGTGGACGGGCGGAAAGTGAGCGGGCGCATCGACCGCCTGGTGGCGCTGCCGGGGAAGGTGATGATCGTCGATTACAAAACCCATCGCCGCCCGCCCGCGAGGCCAGAGGACGTGCCCGCCGCCGTCCTGCGCCAGCAGGCGCTCTATGCCGGGCTTTTGCGGGAGATTTATCCCGGCAAGGCGGTGGAATGCTACCTGTTGTGGACGGAAAGTCTCGCATTGCAACGGGTGGACAGGCTTTTTCCAGCCGAGCCCGCCTTGACGGGGACGTAAGGCGAGCCTACATTTAGAGCGTCATTCCCGCGAAGGCGGGAATCTTAAGGCGAGCTTCGGCACAGTGCCTTGAATGGGCTTAAGATTCCCGCCTTCGCGGGAATGACAATGAAAACTTCAGAATAGGTAATGACCATGGGTGCTTCCTCCTCTTCCGTCAATGACAGCGATTTCGAAAAGGAAGTCCTGCAATCCTCCACCCCCGTGCTGGTGGATTTCTGGGCCGAATGGTGCGGCCCCTGCCGCCAGATCGGGCCGATCGTCGAGGAAATCGCGGGCGAAATGGCCGGCAAGCTCAAGGTGGTGAAGGTCAATATCGACAAGAACCCCGAAACCCCGCAGAAATACGGCGTGCGCGGCATCCCCACCCTCATCCTGTTCGACAAGGGCCAGCAGAAATCCGTGAAGGTCGGCGCCCTGCCAAAATCCAAGATGGTGGAATGGATCGAGAGCCAGGTGGCCTGATTTCAAGCTTCTGTCATAAAACAGAAAAACTAATCGTCTATAACCCTCCCGGTACATAGCCGGGAGGGTTTTTCATGTCGCATCACGATCGTTCCTTTCAGTGGACGCGCCGCATCGCGGCCAGCCTGCCGCCGCAGGTTCAGGAAAAGCTTTTCGGCCCGGTGATCATCACGCCGGAGATGATGGTGGACGCTGTCGCCCTTACCCGTGATTATGTGGCGCAATACAGCAGGGAACACAGGTTAGATGTTGGCACGTCGATGATGCTCGTGAATTTCGTAGACGGCTTGAAGAAGAACGAATCTCTGCTCAAGGGCGGTACGGGCGAGGAAGTGCATCAGCGCTGGCAGGAGTTGATGGTGGGAACCTTGTCACCGCTGTTGTTAACCGGGGCGCTGGAAACGTCTTCGGAGCTGCAGCAGCAGATGACGCCGCTTTACATGATGGCGACGGCGAAGCTCGGCGAAGCGATCACCGCGCAGAATCCCCGCTTCGAACAATATTCCAGGAATGTCCAGTATTTCGAGACTGGCGGGCCGGTCATGTTCTGAGCAAAGGAGAAAAAGGATGCATCACGATCTTCAATACTGGGCGCGTTTCGTGGTGGCGAAGCTGCCGCCCGAAGCGCAGGAGCGGCTGGCCGGGCCTGTCACCATGACCAAGGAGATGATGGAGGGCGCGTTTGCCGCGGCCGCCGAGTATGCAAACAACATCGGCAGAGAGCACGGTTTGGATGTTGCGCACACCCAGGCGCTGAAAAGTTTTCTTCGCCATGCGCGCGAAAGCTATCCTGCGCTCTGCGAAGGCGGGCCTGGCGCGGATGTGTATGAAGCCTGGGAGGCGCTGCGTAATAGCGTGCTCACCGCAACCTTGCGGCAGGATGAAGGCTTTATCTACAGCCTGCGCGAGGAATACCTGCTGCTGGCCACGCAGCTTCGCGATTGCCTGAGGGATGAAAATCCGCGCTTCGCGCAGTTAAGGCCGCAGTCGCTCGAGAAATAAAAGCGCTGGCAAAGAAATCCGCGTCGTATACTCTCAGCGCATGACGCCGTCGATGCAGCTTCTGGAAGCGGTGACCCGGGCCGCCCGCGAGGCCACGGGGCTTATCCCCGTCATGGCCGTCGAATTTGAATTCTACCTTCATGGAAACGGCGACATCGCGGGTTTCACCGCGCTGATGGAGCGCGCGATGCGCGAGCATGGCATCGCCACCTTTCCGCTGGAGAAAGAGCGCGGCAACGCGCAATACGAATATGCGGTCAAGCACCTGCCCGACCCGGTGAAGATAGCCCGCGATACGGAAACGCTGAAACGCCTGATTGTCGAAAACGCCGTCAAAAGCCTGTTCGAGCCGGATTTCCGCGCCAAGCCGATCCAGATCGAGCCGGGCAGCGGGGTGCATGTGCATGTGAGCCTCATCGACGGCCAAGGGCGCAATCACTTCTTCCGCGAGGGCAAGGAATATTCGCCGTTGCTGGTGAACGCGGTGGGCGGCATGCTGCATCACCTGCCGGCGAGCATGGTGCATTTCGCGCCCTATGCGGAATCCTACGCGCGGTTCGCCAAGAACGGGTTCAATGTGCCCACGACCATCAGCTGGGGCGCGAATAACCGCACCGTCGCCGTGCGCCTGCCCGATGGCCCGGCGGAGGACAAGCATATCGAGCACCGCGTGACCGGCGCGGACGCCGACATCGCCGAGGCCATGGCCGCCGTGCTGGCCGCCGCCGTGGACGGCATCGCACGGAGCCTCACGCCGAATGAAAAGATGTATGGCAACGCGCATGAGGAGAAATACCAGCGCCCGCCGCTGCCGGGATCGCTGGAGGAGGCGCGGGCGCTGGCAGGAGGGTCGCCGTTGATGGCGTATCACTCCATGGTGGGATAAGGGCCGCGTATGCTTCGTCATGGCCCGAATTTCTGAAGGAAAATGTAAGGCTATCCCGAAAATACATTCAGGATGGCGCGTGGCTTCGCCACAGGTTTGTTCTCCTGGATCCCCCTATAATCGCTGCGCGATTCGGGGGATGACGCGTTGTGCTAGCCGCGCAGCGCGTCGGAAAGGGATTTGCAGCGCTGGAAGACCGGCGCGTGCGTCGGGATCGGGCCGGGGCTCAGGCGGGCGACTTCGTTCACCAGGGCCGAGCCGACCACGATGCCGTCGGCGATGCCGTTTAATTCCTTCACCTGCGAGGCGTCCCGGATGCCGAAGCCGGCGGCGACGGGCAGCTTGCTTGATTTGCGGATTTCAGCCACCGCTGCCTTGATGCTTTCCGCCGAGGCCGAGGCCGTGCCGGTGATGCCCGCGATGGAGACATAATAAATGAACCCACGCGCGGCCTTGGCCAGCGTCGCGAGGCGCTTGCCGGTGGTGGCGGGAGAGATGAGTTGGATGAGGTCGAGCTTGTTTTTGGCGAAGATCTCGTCAAGCCCCTGCTGTTCTTCGTGGGGCAGGTCGACGAGGATGAGGCCGTCGGCGCCCGCGGTGCTCGCGTCTTTGGCGAATTTCTCAGGCCCGTAGCGCAGGATGGGGTTGATGTAGCCCATCAGGATGATGGGGGTTTTGTCGTCGTCATGGCGGAAATGCCGGATCGTGTCGAGAATGCCGGGCATCGTCGTTTTGGATTTCAGCGCCCGCTCGCCCGCCGCCTGAATCGCGGGGCCG
>JAFLCR010000132.1 GCA_017302755.1 Alphaproteobacteria bacterium | reverse complement strand
CGCGCCGTTCAATGCGTCGGCAAGGGATTCGATGACGGCGAAATTTTCCTTGCTTCCCACGCCGCGCCCGCCGGAAACGACGACGCGGGCGCTCGTGAGTTCGGGGCGTTCGGATTTCGTGGCTTCCAGGCCGACAAAACATGCGAGCGGCGAGGCGCCTTTCGGCGCGACATTCTCAATGGGCGCGGGAGGCTGTTCCCCCGATACGGCGTCAAACGCGACCTTGCGGACCGTGATGATTTTCTTCGCATCCGAAGACTGCACCGTGGCCAGCGCATTGCCCGCGTAGATGGGGCGCACGAAAATGTCGGGAGACTCCACGGCAACGATGTCGGAAATCTGCGCGACGTCGAGCAGGGCTGCTGCTCGGGGCAGCACATCTTTACCAAAGCTGCTCGAGGGCGCCAGGATATGGCTGTAGGCATCCGCCAACGAAACGATCAGCGGCGCGATGTTTTCGGCAAGGCTTTCCTTGTACTCGGCACCGTCGGCAAACAGCACTTTGCTGACGCCGGGAATTTTCGTCGCTTCTCCGGCAACGCTCGCGCACCCCTGGCCGGCGACCAGCACATGAACGTCGCCGCTTAATTTTTGCGCGGCCGAAAGCACGTGGCGCAGCGAGGCGTCAAGGTGTTGGTTGTCGTGTTCGGCAAGAATGAGAGTGGTCATCGCATTTCCCTAGGCTGCGGCGCTTTCGGCGGGCCACAGCGGCGCGCCGAAAGCGAATTCATCGCAATTATGGCTGATCACGTCCGTCAGGTCGCCGCTTTTCGCGAAACGGGCCTGCTGGCGGGCGTGGCTGGCTCCTTTTTCCAGAATTTCATGGATTCCGGCAAGGTATTTCGTATCTCCCAGCGCGTCGCTGAACGGCTGCACCTGCTTCAGCCAGAAACGGATATCCTCGGCGAGCGGGACGTTCTTGCCGTCCGCCCCCACGACGATCTCCGCCCCAAGCCCGTGGCGCAGCGCGCGCCATTTATTTTCGCGAATCAGCCACATGGGCGGCGGAGAGCCCAGCTCGTAGACCAGCGCCGGCGCCTGCTCGACGTGGTTTTCATACCACCGCGCCAGGCCGTGGGCGAACGCGACAATGGCCAGCGTCTCCCGCATCGTGGCCACGCCGTCGCAGACGCGGATTTCGAGCGTGCCGTAATCGGGGCTAGGGCGCAGATCCCACCAGAGATCCTTATGCGAATGAATCGCCTTCGAGGCGAGCAGCGCCTGGCAGGTGTCGCTGAAATCGCGCCAGTTCTGGAAACGGCAGGGATGGCCGCCGGTCGGCATGGCTTCGAACACCGTGGCGCGGCAGGAGGCAAGCCCTGTCGCATCGCCCTGCCAGAAGGGCGAGCTCGCCGACAACGCCAGGAGGTGGGGAATGAAATGCAGAAAGAAATTATTGTAGAGGATGCAGGTTTCCGCATCCTTCATGCCGAGGTGGATATGCAGGCCGAAAATCATGAGGCGGCGCGCGATCCATTGGTTGCGGTCGAGGAGTTTCTTATAGCGCTCGTTCTCAAAGATGCGGCGCTCGCTGTAGCGCGCCGTGGGGTGGCTGCCGGTGGTGGAAAGCAGCACGTCAGACACGCGGGCCGCTTCCTGGAGCACGGCGATGTGCGCGGACATATCGGCATCGATGGCCGTGACGGTTTCGCAGATATTGCTGTTGATCTCGACCATGCTCTGGAAGATTTCCGGCGTCACGCGGTCGCTGTGGCGGCGGGCCAGGCGCAGCACGTCCTCGGCGCGGCCGCAGAGGTCGAGGCTTTCAGGATCGATAAGCTGGAATTCGATTTCCGCGCCCAGCGTCAGGTGGGAACCGCCCTGAAAAGGAAGCACCGACATGGCGTCAAAGCACTTTGGCTTCAGTCTTGAGCTTTTCCACCAGCTCCGCCACGGACCCCACCTTCTTGCCGCCCTGGCGCTTGGCGGGCGCGGCGACTTTAAGCGTCTTGAGGCGCGGGCTCGCGTCCACGCCATAATCGGCGGGTGTCTTGGTGGCAAGCGGCTTGGCGCGCGCTTTCATGATGTTGGGAAGGGTCGCATAGCGCGGCTCGTTGAGGCGAAGATCCGTGGTGACCACGGCCGGAAGCGTCAGCGAAACCGTGGCAAGGCCGCCATCGACTTCGCGCGTCACCTGCGCCTTGCCGTCGGCGATTTCGAGCTTCGAGGCGAACGTGCCCTGCGGCCAGCCGAGCAACGCGGCGAGCATCTGGCCGGTCTGGTTGGCGTCGTCGTCAATTGCCTGCTTGCCGAGAATGATAAGCTGGGGTTGTTCCTCGGCGGCAATCTTCGCAAGCAGCTTGCCGACGGCAAGGGATTCGAGCGCGGCGTCGGTCTGCACCAGGATGCCGCGGTCGGCGCCGATGGCCATGGCGGTGCGGATGGTTTCCTGCGCTTGCGCTGGACCCAGCGAAACCACAACGATTTCGGTGGCGATATTTTTTTCTTTCAAGCGTACGGCTTCTTCGACGGCGATTTCGTCGAAGGGGTTCATCGACATGCGGACATTTGCGGTTTCGACACCGGAACCGTCGGCCTTGACATGGACTTTGACATTATAATCGACGACACGTTTAACAGCGACCAGGATTTTCATCTTACGAGGCTTCCTTATTGTTCACGCCCGGCTTCCACAGCACGTCGCCCTTGCCTTTGGCGTTCAGGTGACGCGCCAGCACAAAGAGGTGGTCGGACAGGCGGTTGATGTAGCGCAGTACTTCCGGGTTCACCGGTTCACTCGCGGCGAGCAGGGTGATGTCGCGCTCGGCGCGGCGTACCACGGCGCGGGCGAGATGAAGGTAGGAACCCGCCTCGCCGCCACCGGGCAGCACGAAAGAATTAAGCGCCGGAAGTTCGCCGTTGAGCATGTCGATTTCGGATTCCAAACGTTCCGTCTGCTTGGGGCGAATGCGCAGCTGGGCGGGATCGTCAAACGTTTCGCCGGGAGTGCAGAGATCCGCCCCGACATCGAACAAATCGTGCTGGATGCGTTCCAGCATCAGATCCTGGTAGCCTTCGGCGTAGAGCCGCGCCACGCCGATCGTCGAATTGGCCTCGTCCACCGTGCCAGTCGCGCCGATGCGGGCGCTGTGCTTCGCCACGCGGGAGCCGTCGCCGAGCGAGGTGTTGCCCTTGTCGCCGCCCTTGGTGTAGATGCGCGTCAGTTTAACCATTTTATGCCCCCAGCAAAAACATCAGGAAAAGCGCGCCGACGGCAATGCCTTGCGCCGCCACGCGCCATACCATCAGCTTGTTACCATATTTGCGGTTGAATTCACCCCCTTTCAGCATCGAAAAAAGCCCGAGGCCTAACGCGGCCAGTGCCGCGACCATGCTGAGCAGCAAGAGAACGAACAGGAAACTCATGGGTATGCCTTGTAAGAAAGGAGGCGGCAGTGTATGCCCGAATGCGGCGCGGCGCCAGTATTATGTCATTCCCGCGAAGGCGGGAATCCATAGCCACGGACGGTTGAAATAGCCGTCGGCGCTTCATTTGGCCGCTAGTGTTTATGGATTCCCGCCTTCGCGGGAATGACAATGCAAGGAACCCGCTTATGACCCTCTCCGGCCCCCACTTCGCCCCCAAAAGCGGCCATGCGCCTCAACAGCTCGTTGTGCTGCTGCACGGGCTGGGGGCGGATGGCAACGATCTGATTTCCCTTGCCCCGCTGCTGGCGGAGTTTCTGCCGGACGCGCTCTTTCTTTCTCCGGATGCGCCGGAGCCCTGCGATATGGCGCCGTTCGGGCGGCAATGGTTCTCGCTGCGGGAGTGGAGCGCCGAAGCCATGCTCGCCGGCGTGCGCAAGGCCGAACCGGTGCTAAACGCCTGGATCGATGAGGAGCTGAAGAAGCACGGGCTGGAGGAATCGAAGCTTGGCGTGCTGGGGTTTTCGCAGGGCACGATGACGGCGCTGCACGCCCTGCCCCGCCGGGCCAAGCCCTGCGCGGGGCTAGCCGGGTTTTCCGGCGCGCTCATGGGCGCGCACCTGCTTGCCAAGGAAGCCATCTCGAAACCGCCAGTCTGCCTGGTGCACGGCGAGGAGGATCTCGTGGTGCCGTTCGAGACCATGGCCGCCGCGGAAAAAGCGCTCAAAGAGGCTGGTTTTACGGTTGAAACCCATGCCCGGCCAGGATTGCCGCATGGCATCGATCCAGAAGGAATTGATATTGCAGGAAAATTTCTAAAATCCAGGTTGGCCGCTTAGCCGGTCTTTGTCACGCGGCTGTCATGCTCATCTATTAAGATGCGGGGGGAACCATTTCAGGAGCCCGCCATGGCCGATACCTCCGCCTCTGAAGTCACCATGTTTTTTCGCGCGAAAGCGGGATATGGCACCTTTGAGTTTTACCGCGTCGACGAAGGTATTTCGAGCGCGAAGGTGCATGCTCATCAGACCATAGACGGGTATGAGCAGTACACCGTCACCGTCTTGCGCCGGGATCTTCCGCAACTGCTTTTCCAGGCGCGTAAGGCACGGTATGAATATGCAGCCGCAGCGGAAGGCGACATCGCATGGGAGGGTCGTATTTCCACGGCGGAGGAGCAACGCCTTCACCTTGATCCGATTCGCGAATTCGTGCATACGCTGCGTGAATACATGACCGATGAATTGGAGGGCCAGCCCTTCCGCAATGGCATGCGCCGCCTTCGCCTCGCCTTGGGCACTATTGCCGAGCATGATCATATAGACGGCATTCTTGATATCTTCGCCCGCACCAATCTTACTATTCGCGACGCCAGCAATTATGAAAACGGGCATCGCATCGACATGCTCGACCGCCTGCTCAACAGGAAAGGCCGTATGGGCGTCGGCGATTATCCCACCTCCCTGAATCTTGCCATCACCTTGTTGGAAGACGTAATCGACACGCTCGCCCAGGACGTAAAGGAGGCGGTGAAGGCCGGCGCTACCTATTGGTACCGAGGCGTGGAGCTTGGGGACGATCACCTCGACGAGCTTCAGAAAGCTGCCAGCGCGGCTAAGGAACAGATCGCCTGGCTGCGCGAGCATGGTTACCTGCATCATGACCGCACCCGTTTCGCTATGTTCACCTTCGAGCACGATCTCGAGCGTTTCACTGCAGGCGCCAACAACCTTTTGGAAACCGGCACAGTGGAACCAGGGCGCAAGCGCAAGGGACGTCCGTTTGAGGACGATGAAGAAGGCACCAAGCAGAAGTGGACTCGCCAGTCCCTGCGCGAACTGATGCGTGAAAAGGGGGATGGTGAATTGCCGGAAGACTTCCTGGACGCTGAGCCGGAAACCATAGTAAGACGTAGGTAGTGGGGCGTCCCATGAACGTGGAGGACTCTTCCGCCGCTAGACTTGCCCTGCTGGCGCTTCCGCATGAGCCAGCCTGCGCGGATGCGTGGCAGGTCGGCACTTCAGACTGGAGAGCACACTCTTCGCTTCCGCCATGGAAGCTTGAGCAGCTGCACGAACGGTTTTCCGCCCTGACCACTGCGATCGACGAGGGCGACATGCCAGGCGGCAGAGTAGGGCAACGCAAGAACGGGCAGAAGCTGCCCGATCCGCAAGGAGAGGAACTGGCGCGCACCTTCTGGCGCGATACGGCCATCCGCAACATTCTTTACCTCGGCGCGCGCGGGTATACAGAGCTTGAGTTCGCATATCTTAAGCTGCACCCCGAGCTTGTACGGGAGGGTCTGCCTGAGTCGCGTAAAAAATGCGGCTATGCGCTCCTTTCCTCCGCGCAAAGCAACTGGGTCATCCACGCGCTGCAGACACAGATTCTCACGCGGCCAGAACTTTTAGACATCGCCGTCGCGCATTATGGAACTCCGGAAGCCGCCACACACTGGACTGTAAACGGGCTGCTGAGTGATCTGGTGGCAGCAAGCTTGAACAAAAGCGGGCTGTTGATGTGCGCGGAAGAAATCTATCCGCTGGTACGCGACCTGAAGGATAAAAGCCTGGAAGGCATCCAGACCGCAGCGGACAGCCCGGCGCTTCGGCTCATCCGTTAAGCGATGGCTCCTGAGGCGCGCAAGAGCGCCACATCCGCCGGAGCAAACCCTAGAATATCTCTGAGCACATTCTCAGTATCCGCGCCCAGCTGTGGCGGGGCAGAAGTTTTTCCCGCCAGCCCGTGCACCGGTGAGGTAATGTGCTTCACGACTCCGACCGCATGCTCATACGCGCCAACCGCGCCGCGGTTGATGGCCTGCTTGTGCGCCAGCGCCTCGCCAATGGAAAGCACCGGGCTGCAGGGAATGCCCTCCGGCGCGAGCAGCTCGAACCAGGCCTGCGCCGTACGCGCACGGAAGATCGGAGCAAGAATGGCCGTAAGCTGATCGCGATGCTTCACGCGCTCCTTGTTGGTGGCGTAGCGGGGGTCGCGGCCCAGCTCCGGTGTGCCGGTCACGTCGCAGAACTTGCGGAACTGGCCGTCATTGCCGACCGCCAGCACGAACGGATTGTCGGCGGTCTGGAACAGCTGGTACGGCACGATGGTGGGGTGGGTGTTGCCAATCCTTCCCGGCACCTGACCAGAAACGAGATAGTTGCTGGCCTGGTTGGCGAGCATGGCGAGCGCGACGTCGAAGAGCGCAAGGTCGATGCGGC
>JAFLCR010000131.1 GCA_017302755.1 Alphaproteobacteria bacterium | reverse complement strand
ACGAGCTCGCCGCCGCCGGCCTCGACTACGCGCTGCTCACCGGCGACACCGGCGACCGCGAAACGCCGATCCAGCGTTTCCAGGAAGGCGAAGTGCCGGTTTTCCGGTTACCGAGTGCGCGCTGCACCGCACCATCCAACCCGTGCTCCACAATGGCGCGTATATAAGGGGGATCGCAGACGTCTATGCTTTGACAGCAATCAAGCACCGACTGCACGATATCGCCCGGAAGCAGATTGCGATTCGCCCGGGAAAGTGCATTGAGGCGCGTGCTCATCTCTTTGTAATCGATTCGCGCTGCCTGGTATTCGTAGGCAAGGTTCTCAACCTGCGTTTCCAACTTCAGCTCGCGGATGCTGATCAGCGTCTGGTGGAAGGCCGCCATGGCCCGCCTTCCTTCGGAAGAAAGAGTTTCCGTGGGATGCGGCGTGATGCGCATGCGGTCGGGATGGCGCCGCAGCTCTTCCATAAATTCGATCCGCGTCTGCGCCACCGCATCATCCCAAGTCATCCCCGCTTCCTGTGCCAATGCCGACACGCGGTGGTACAGCGTCGCCTCCAACGTGGCCGCGCCCAGCGCCATGCCGCCCGCGCTGGCGAGGCTGTGCCGGTGATTGTCGATGGCGAGATCGTAGGAAGCGTTGGTGATCGCCGTGTAAAGCTGCTGCAGATGCAGAATTTCATTCAGGCGGTTCAGCGTCGGCTGCGCCTGCCGTTCGTCTGCGAGCAGCGCGCGGATGTCGAGCGTGTCCGGAATCAACCATCTTCCTGAAGCTTCATCTCCGACAAGCATCCCCGCGCTGCTGGCACCGGCGATGACATTGCTCACCCTGCAGTGCTCAAGCTGAGCGTCGAGATAACGGCGAATGGCATCAGGATTGGATTGATGAAGGGCAGAAACGTTATTGCTCTGGGTCATGATAAAAAGATCGTTTCTCTTTTTTTGCTGCAGACGGACAAGCCATGCCTGGTGCGCATGTATTTATTATAAATCACCTAGCATTTTGTGGCGTCAGAAATATGACGATTCGAGCAAAAAACAAGACGCTTCTTATGCCGCAACGCAGCAATTCCGCGGCGCCGCGCAGAGTTAATCATTTTGCGCCGAGAGAAGGGCAATAATTAACTCCACCATGCATTCAGTGCATGGCTTCTTGGTTTCACAGAGGCGCAGAAGCGCCTTTCGGGCTCTCCTTTTTCCTGCGCGCCGCGTCATGCAACCCACCGCGCCAAACGTCCAGCCAATCGAGCCCTTCGCGAAGCTTCTCAAGTGGAGCACCGCCGCTTCTCCAGCCGAACCCGCCGATCACCGCCGCTTCCAGAACGGCGCCGAGCGCCCCCATGCCTCGCAGCGCCGTTTCCGCCTCACGGTATTCAGCTTCGCGCTCCGCCATCCAGGCATCGTCATGGCGCTTCAACTCCCTTCCGCCATAATGAAGCGGATCGAGCGCGCGCAATCCCACCACCCCATAGCGCACCGAGTGCAGCCAGCGGAAATGCGTGCCCGCGCGGTGCTGATCTTCCGTCAGCACACCTTTAGCAAATGCCATGTCGAGCGATTCCGCCGTCACTCCTGCCTCATGCCTGAGCCGAAGCTCGGGCGTGCCTCGATCCGCGCGCGGCGCGAGCACTTTGCGCGGCCGCCCGCGCTTGCGTGTAAAAGCCATATTCAAAGCCATGATAGCGGGAATCATACATCCGTCGTCCTCCAGCACGCGCGTGGCGTGACCCGGGAGATCCAGGACAAACATGTGGTGAAGCAGCTCTCCCTTTTATTGCTAGGCCACGCAGACCAACGGCACTTCCGCGCGCATTGCCGGCCCCCCTCCTCTCCCGCGCCGCCGCCTGAACCTGGCCAGCGAAAGCACCGAACTCCTTCCCGCCCTGCGCCGACCGCTGAGCGTATGATCAAAGCTTTCCTTGCAGGCGAGCACACGGGCAAAGCGCTCGCGCACATAGTCCGGTTCAAAACCGGCACATTCGCATACCTGGTAAAAATCCGAGCTTCTGCCCCTAAACCAGGCAAGCGCCATTTCCTTGTCATGACGCTGGAAGCGGTTGCGAGGCGAACAGGTGGCATCAAGAAAAGCCTGGCAGATCACAGCGCGCCACAACCCCACCTCCCCGCGCGACGGCCCCATGATTTCGGCAAAATCGAGCACTTCGCGGCTATGCAAAAACGTATGCGACATGATCTCCTCCAGAGCAAAAATATAATTTTCTATTTCCGTGCTGATCTGGCGTTCGCCACCTGTAGCGGCGTCATCAGCGCTACATTCCGTTTCTGTGTTATTTTGCTCTTTGATGAATTCAACTTTAGGTTGTGTATTTTGCGACGCTATCTTGCGAGGCGCGTGATCGCCTGTTTCCTCCATGCCGATAATACCTTTATTTACTTTGGGTTAAGTGCTGATTTTCAAAATAAGAATTCTATCGCTGACGTACTTGAATGCGCCACCTCAAATTGTGTTATCTTGAAACGAATATACAAAAACGGTCCGCGCTCGTAACGAAATTTATTTCACAAAACTGTCATAATTATGATTGACAATTTTTCTTATGGAATTTTTATTTGGGTTGTGAGCCCCTTAGGTTTTATCTACCTTTGATTGCGCTTAAAAAAGCTTTTTCTGCGGCTGGCATGAGCTGTTTCACCGCCATTGCCGTCCGCTGCCGCACGAGGGGGGACGCATCCTCCTCCGCCATCCGCCGAAGCATTGGCAGCATATACTCCCAGCTATCTTCGTTTCGCGCCATGCCGTCCACGGCCGCCAATCGCACGGCAGTCGCCTCATCGGCCGCCGCGCGCATCAGTAGGTCCAGGGAAAACGCCATCTCTAACTGCGCAAATACCCTGACTGCCGCGGCCTTCAGTGCAATATCCTCTTCCTGTAACGCCAGTTGGAGCACGTCCGCGATCTTGTCCGGCTCGGCCATGTCCGCGCGGGGCGTAAGCCCGATCTCCATGGCAACGCGTGCTTGAGCGGCAAGAAGTCTCAACTCCCCGTCTTCGGACTCCTGCGCCGCATCAAGCCTTGGTGCCGCGAAATCTTCCACCTCCTCCGTCACCTCCAGCGCCAGGATGACGGCGAGCGCCCCCGCAGCCTGACGTTTCACGGCAGAACCATGCGCCTGCTCCATGACCACCAGCAACGCCTTTGCCGCCGCCATGCCGCATTCGGGATAAACCGCTAGCGCCAACGCTGCACTCTTGGCCAAAGGGCGACGGAATAGCGCCCCCTTGAAGACACCCGCCGCCGCCACATCCGCCGTTTCGTTGCACAAGGCAAACGGACGCGCTGCGCGCGCCGCCTTTCCCCAGGCCCAGACAGCCGGCCCGGCTATATGCTCCCCATCCCTGGCCGCTGCCGCCGCAAGTGCGGGCAACGCGATGCGAAGCCCGTCCGCGTCCGCACGTTCCTGTGCCCACCGCCCGAAGGAGAGCGCCGCTTCCCGCCGCTGTTCCATAGTTCCACCATGCAACGCAGCTTCCGCCGCTCCAACTTCCATGAACGGCCTGTGCCCCGGTGCGCAGGCCGTCAGCATCAGCACCGTTCCCGCCGCCAATGCCCGCCGGATCATTGGGTGAGCGGGGCAAAATAAGGGGAATCAAGGGAAAATGCCGGCACGGCAATATCAAAATCCATGCCTGCCGTGCTGGTCATGCGGTACGACCCGACCATCATGCCCGTCGGCGTCGCAAGCGGCACGCCGCTGGTATACTCGAACGCCTGCCCCGGCCCAAGCAGCGGCTGCTCGCCCACCACGCCCGGCCCGCGCACCTCTTGCACACGCCCAAACCCATCGGTGATGATCCAGTGCCTGGAGAGCAGGCGCACGGTCTGCGGCCCCTCGTTGGCGATGGTGATGGTATAAGACCAGACGTAGTGATGTTCCTGCGGCTCGGACTGGCTTTCCAGAAACGCCGGAACCACGGTCACCCGTATATCGTGTGTCGTTTTGGAATACATAACTCCCATATGTTAGGTGTTATTCCACGACTTGGAAACGGAATAGTAAGCACTGTCTGCCAGAATGGAAAATCGCGCGGGCTCCACGCACGTAACCCATAGAAAAACAGACTGAAAAGCTTTCATCAACCCCCATGCCGATTGCCAACACCATGAATCTGCATAAGAAGGTTTCCGCGCGCGGCTTCACGCTGATGGAGCTTGCGATCGTGCTGGTCATCATCGGCCTGCTGGTGGGCGGTGTCGTGGCGGGAAGCGCCATCATCCGCAATAGCGAGATACGCGCAAGCATCGCGCAGATCATCGAATACAAAACCGCCATCGACTCGTTCGAAGATACGTTCTCCGCCCTTCCCGGCGACATCACCAACGCCACCAGCATCTGGGCCGCAGCGGCCGGTGATGGCGACGGCGACCGGATCATCCAGTGGAGCACCGAAGGCTTCCTGGCGTGGAATCACCTTGGTCTGTCAAACCTGATCCCCGGCTCATTTACAGGCACCGCCGTCGCCGGAGGGGCCGCGGTAGACACCAATGTTCCGCGTATGAAATACCCCCCAAACACGGGCATTTCATTTCTCTATATCAACACCGCCGCGGGCTATCCCACGTTGTGGTGGGGCAACCAATCCATAGGCAATACGTTGATCTGGGGCATTGCCCAGGCAGGCAATGTCACCGGAGGCGCCGGCCTTCCTCCCGCGGATGCCATGGATATTGACCGCAAGATGGATGACGGCCTCCCTGACTTCGGCAAGGTCCAGTCCAACAACAACACCGCCTGCACGACCGCTGCCGCCTCTCCGGCGCAATACGCGCCGGCGAATACCAACCCTTTGTGCATCTTGACGATTCGTTTCTGATATGACGCCCACTACTTTCCTCGCCACCTCTAACGTTCTGAAGGATTAACCCATGTGCCATCTCTGTGTTGCCCGCGCCGCTTCCGAGCAATCTTCCCCTGAAGCGGCCCGTACGGCCATCCACGCCTTCACTTCCGGCACTTCCTATATCGATGCGCTGGCCGATGAATTCTCCTGGAGCGGCATCGCCGGCACCGCCGCCACCATCGGCTACAGCTTCAGCCAGAGCTTCTTCGGCGGCTCGCTGATGACAGCCGCGCAGCAATCGGCGTCGCAGTCGGTGCTGCAGCAATGGGCGAATGTGGCCAACCTCACTTTCACCCTCGCCCCCTCAAGCGGCACACTCTCGATCACGCAGAAGGATCTCGGCTCCGGCCTGCTGGGGCTCACCACCACGGAATATATCGGCGCACTCGCCGACCGTTCGGAAGTGCATATCAACACGACGGAGACAGGCTTCACCGCGGGCGGCTCCGGCTACCTGACCCTGCTGCACGAAGTGGGGCATGCGCTGGGCCTGAAACATCCGGGCAATTACGGCGAGTTCGATACCGGCCCCTACCTTCCCGCTTCGGAAGATACCTACAACGCGTCGGTGATGTCTTACAATGAAGGCGACATGGCGAGCGAGTCGCACCGCCCCATCACGCCGATGATCTACGACATCGCCGCCGTGCAGTTCCTCTACGGCGCGAACACCAGTTTCGCCACCGGCAACGACACCTACACGCTCACCGGCGCGAATGAAGTGAAAGCCATCTGGGACGCGGGAGGCACGGACGTAATCACCGCTTCCGGCCTCGGCAGCAACGTGGTCATCGACCTGCGCGAAGGCCTCTCCAATGTCTCCCGCGTCGGCGACAGCTATTTCTGGAACGCCTTCGGCGCCAACCTTGAAAACGGCATCGGCGGCACCGGCAATGACGTGCTGTTCGGCAACAGCCTGGCCAACACGCTCCAGGGCGGCGCGGGCAACGACAACCTCGACGGCGGCGAAAGCGCCGACTGGATGGAAGGCAACCAGAACAGCGACGTGCTTTCCGGCGGCGCAGGCACCGATAGCCTCTTCGGCGGCCAAGGTACGGACGAGATCTACGGCAACCAGGAGAGCGACCGCATCGAAGGCAACTTCGCCAACGACACCATCTTCGGCGGCCAGGGCGATGACACGCTGTATGGCGGCCAGGACGCCGACCTCCTCTACGGCAACCTGGCGAACGACGCGCTGCTGGGCAATCTCGGCGCCGATTCGCTCTTCGGCGGCCTGGGCAACGACAGCTACACCGGCGGCGGCGACGCGGACGTCTTCGCCTTCGGCGGCCAGAGCGGCAACGACGTGATCACCGACTTCGACGTAAACGGCGACGCGATCCGCATCGTCTCCGGCCTAAACGGCATCACCTCGGGCAGCGGCGCGCTGGCGCATCTCTCCGCCTCGGGAAGCAACACCCTGCTCGATCTCGGAAGCGGCAACAGCGTGCTGATATTAAACATCGGCGTCAGCCAACTCACGGCGGACGATTTTATGATCGGGGGATAAGCGGCTTCAATCGCGCCTCATAACGCTCTCTGCCTGCCCCTGCGAAAGGGTAAACACGACGCCGGTTCTTCGGCCGTCCGGCAGCACGGGGCAATGCTGCGCGAATTGCGCCTCCAGCCCGGGCAGCACGTCTTCTTTCAACCGCGTCAGCGTGTCTTCGAGATGGGCGTGCAGCCCCCAGCCCTGCTCCCTGAAACCCTCGGTTTCCTGGGCCAGCCATGTCGCGGCGGGCATGACGACCCGCTGCACATACATCGCCGCCGCTTCGAAT
>JAFLCR010000130.1 GCA_017302755.1 Alphaproteobacteria bacterium | reverse complement strand
GAGGATCTGCACAACCACGGGGCCGGAGATCATGTAGTCCACGAGTTCGCCGAAGAAGGGGCGTTCCTTGTGCACGGCATAAAAACCTTCCGCCTGGTTGCGCGTGAGGCGCAGACGTTTCTGAGCGATGATGCGCAGGCCGGAAGCTTCGATCAGCGCGTTGATCTTACCGGTGAGGTTGCGGGCAGTGGCATCCGGCTTCAGGATCGAGAAGGTGCGTTCCAGGGCCATAAAAAAACTCCGTGCGGGCGTTGCAAAAACTTTGCACTCGGGGTACAAAGTGGGCGCAGAGTAGTAATTTTATGCGTGAGCGCAAGCTTTTTGCGCCTGAGACGCATAAAGGTATCAAGGGACGGGCTTTTTTCATGACCGGAACGCAACATCGCGGCGCCCTGGCTTTGGCGTTTTTACTCGCTCTGGGATTGTCCGCCTGCACCAGCCTTGACACCCTGCGTTCCACTCCCCTGCCGCAGGACGGCTTCCAGGCTCGCCTTGCCGCCGATTACCGAAGCTTCGCCGAGCATCTCGCGTCCAGAAACAACTGGACGGATTCCGAATATTTCGCCGCCAAAGGGCTGGCGGCGGCACGGGGCCAGGCCAAGCTGCCGGATACGCTCAGCCGCTGGCCGGTTTCTGAAGCCGACGGCGCGGCCTTGACCCAGGCGCGCGCCGACGTGCTCGCGCTGCTGAACGCGGAGACGATCCGCCTCTATCCCGGCCGTACGGCGCATCTGATTTTCCTGTTCGACTGCTGGGCGCAGCAGGTCTCGTCGCGGGAGGTGGGCGGCTATTCCTGCAAGGAGGAATTCACCGTCATGCTCGCCAATCTGCGCCAGAAACTGGCTGGCGCCGTCGCGCCGCAGGCTACGCCCGCGCAACAGGAACGCCTGATGGAGCGCCATACCATTTATTTCGACTATGACCTCTCCACTCTTAAGGATGACGCAAAACGCACCGTGGCGGGCGTGGTGTCGGCGCTCGGCAAGGTTGGCGATTATTTCGTGCAACTGACCGGCCACACCGACCGTTCCGGCACCAACCGCGACTATAATCACGCGCTTTCCGAAGTGCGCGCCCAGGCCGTGAAGGCGGAGATGATGCGCCTCGGCGTGCCGGGCGGGAAGATCGCCACGCGCGGCGCCGGCGATACGCAGCCCGTCGTGCCCACGCCCGACGGCCAGCGCGAGGAAAAGAACCGCCGCGTGGAGATCGACGTGCAGCATGTTCCCGCGCCTTCTTCCGTGCCGCATCCCACCCCCGCGACCCCAGCCACTACAGGAGCCAGCCATGAATAAATGGACGACCCTTGCCCTCACGCTGTTTTTCCTTGTCGGCTGCGCCGATGGCGGCAAGCTGCGCGAGCTGCGTGACACCGCGCCTTCCGGCTCGGCCTATGACGCGGCGCTGTCGCGGGCCTATCTCAGCTATTCGGAAGAACGCGCCAGGGCGTGTGACTGGCAGCACTCCCAGCTTTTTGCCGAGAAGGGCCTGAACGCTGCTTACGGCAAGGATACGCCGGTCGAGGACCCGACGAGCTGGAACATCGCCGAGGTGTTTCTTCCCGAACTCGTCAAGGCCCGCGAGACGCTGATGGAGCGGCTGACGCCTGAAGTGAAGGCCGGGAAAATCGAGCAGGCTGTCCATGCCCAGCTTCTTTATGAGCAATGGCTGGTGACCCAGAAATACGGGTGGGACGTCGCGAAGGTCGAGCGGCTGAAACAGGAATTCTACGCCGCCGTGGAAGCGCTGAAGCCCGCCATGCCGACCGTGGAAGCTCCCATGCCCGCGGCGGAAGCGGCACCGGCGCCTGCCAACACCTCGTATATCATCTTCTTCGGGCTCAACAGCGCGAAGCTGGATCAGGATGCTGAGCGCATCGTGCTTACCGTGGTGGAAGATCTCAAGAACACCAGAGATTACGAGGTCATCTTGAACGGCCATACCGACCGCTCCGGCAAGGCGATGCACAACCTGGCGCTTTCGCAGAAGCGGGCGGATGCAGTGAAAGGCTCACTGGTGAAAAAAGGTTTGGCGGAAAAAGCGATCACGACCTTTGCCTTCGGCGAGTCTGACCCCAAGGTGCCGACCGCCGATGGTGTGAAGGAAGCCAAAAATCGCCGCGTGGAGATCTTCCTGACCAACTGACGGAGTTGGCCTTGTCTTGCTGAAGGCAAGCCTTAGCAACACCTTCATCCTGGAACATGCCGCGTGGCATGTATCCGGACCCGGAGCGTAGCGAGGGGAGACGATTCCTCAAAAAAAGAAGAAGGCATCGACAATCCAGGAAGAACATGCGGCGAAGCCGCTCAACCTATTACTTTCTTAAACAAACTCCTATACGCTCCCCGCATACCCAAGCGGAGCCGCTATGCTGTCTCTCTTCCTGCCCGCCGCGAACCGCCTGCTGCTGCTGCTCACCGCGCTGCTCGCCAACGCGATCGTCGGCGGCCCCTTGCGCCTGCACCACCGCCTGGGCCTGCTCGGCCCCGCGCATGCCATGCGCCTGTTCATCCGCAAGGCGGAGCGCAAACTCAACCGTTCGCGCCGCTCGGTGGTGACGCGCTATCTGCGCGGCCTGCTGCTGGTGCTGTTCGCGCTGATTGCCGCTGCCGTGACGGGCGCGGTGATCCACCGCCTCTTCTTTCTCGCGCCTTACGGCTTCATCGGTGAGGCGCTGCTGCTCGCGCTTATGCTGCCGCAGCGGAAAATCGCCGAACAGGCGTCGTTCCTTGCAAAAAAAATGCGCGGCGAGAAAGTGCCCGTCACCTCGCACGCCCTGGCGAGCATCGCGCAGCGCGACGTGGAATCGCTCGACCGCTACGGCCTGGGCCGCGCGGGCATCGAGCATCTAGGTGAATATTTCTGCGCCGTGATCGTGCCCGTCGCGTTCGGTTATGCCTGGTTCGGCCTGGCTGGCGCGCTCACGATGCGCGTGGCGCATCTGCTGTGGCAGGTATTAGGCGTACAATCTCCCGGCCCCTTCGGTGATGGCGCGCGGATGATCCCCGCTGCCTTGCTCGCTGCTCCCGCCGCGCTCGGCGCGGTGCTCCTGATGCTGGCCGCCGCTTTCGCCCCCGGCACCTCGCCGCTGCGCGCCGCGCGCAGTTTTACAATGGCGCAGACCAAGGGGCTTTCCACCTTCCTGCGTATCCTACCGCTCGCCACCATGGCCGGCGCGCTCGACGTGACGCTAGGCGGCACGCGACGCCGCAAGCAGCTTCTCCTGCCCGAACCCTGGGTAGGCGAGGGGACGGCGAAAGTAACCCCTGCCCATGTTCGCCGCGCGTTCTGGATGTTCTGGATCGGGTGTTTGATGCAGGGGCTATTGTGGCTGGCGTGCTTCGCGCTGGCGAAGTGAGATGCGTTTATGGAGAGGTTTTCTTTTGAGGTAATGGTAAATTGACTACCTTTGTCTCCATTTTCTTATACATAGCGATTATTGCGCTTTGAACGATTCCCCATAACGACAATGCTTCATCTGATGTAAGCACATCATCTGGATGCATTAGAGGATTGCGGTGAAGAGAACGAATATGGTCTAAGACAGATAGAACACTTGCGTCTGCATTTGCATCTTGCAGCTTCTTTATATAGCTACCCCAATTTCTTTCGGAAGGTTTGAGCTGTAGTTTCTGACCGCTAGTGATGTGCTCATAATATTTATGTATTACCGACTCAATTGCGCGCACAAGATGAAATCCGCAAGCAGTTGATAACTCAAATGCTAAGCATCTTCCCGCTTCTTGAAAGTCAGTAATTGTTTCAGAAGGCAGCTTAGCTCTAATGTTTTCTGGGAAAACATTAGTGGATGAAGAAATTAGATCAGTGGTATCGAAGATACTTTTTCTTGAAACGAAGTACGTATCTGTACTTTCTAATTCAGCAGACAGTACTGTTTTAAATTCCTTTGCAGCGTTCCCAATGTAATAGCTTTTGTATCCCAAAGGTAAGTTGTTTACAGCCTTCTCTCCGTCAGCACTGAAAAGATTAATATTATCCGGCACAATGCTTTTTATAAGATCGAGCAAAGTTTTGGCGGAAGTCATGGACATCCGAAAGGGTATTACTTCTTTCTGGAGAAATTTAGAAAGTTCTATTTTAGCTGAAAGTACTGCGCTGACAGCCTTCCAATTGAAGAGAGTTTCGGAGTCAAATTCTGTTAGGGGCTGAATTACTTCTCCCAAATGATAAAAGTAGAATGTGTTAACTCTTTTCATGATTGTTATATGTAATTAAACTGCTTTAACTGCACCCACTCGTCGAGCCGCACGTATCGCATTTCATGCACGTGCCATTCCTCAGCAGCGTAAAGTTCCCGCATTCCTGGCACGCATCGCCCTGGTAGCCCTTGCTGCGCGCCTCACGGATTTTCTCCGAGAGCGCGTTTCTGGCGAGCAGGCCCGGCGTCGAGAGTGAGGAGGAGTCTCCGCCGCCCACGCCCGTTTCTGGCGCATTGGCCTTCGAGCCGCCTTTCAGCACCAGCAGATTGCCGCGCACATAGCCGCTGCTGGCGACTGCCGCGAACTGTTCCTGCAGGTGGTGCTCTTCTTCGCCTTCTTCCTCTTCCTCGGGCGCTTCGCGGGTGTCGCCGCTGCCGCGGCCCACGGAGTCGGAGCGCATGTCGGAAAGGCCGAGATCCACATGGGCCAGGTCGCTGCGGCCCAGATAGGAAATCGCCAGTTCGCGGAACACGTAATCGAGAATGGAGGTCGACATCTTGATCGCCTCATTCCCTTCCACCATGCCCGAAGGCTCGAAGCGGGTGAAGGTGAAGGCATCAACGAATTCCTCGAGCGGCACGCCGTATTGCAGGCCGATGGACACCGCGATCGCAAAATTATTCATCAGGCTGCGGAAAGCGGCGCCTTCCTTGTGCATGTCGATGAAGATCTCGCCGAGATTGCCGTCGCCGTATTCGCCCGTGCGCAGGTACACCTTATGCCCGCCGATCGAGGCTTTCTGCGTATAGCCCTTGCGGCGCGAGGGCAGCTTGCGGCGCGAGGAGAGGAATTTCTCCACGATGCGCTCGGCCACGACCACCGGGTCGCGGTGTTCGGCAGCGGCCACGGCGCGCTGCGGCACTTCCGGCGCCTGGGTCTCGATGGCGTCGTCGTCCTCCACCAGCGCGGCGCTCAAGGGTTGCGAGAGCTTCGAGCCGTCGCGGTAGAGCGCGTTGGCCTTGAGGCCGAGCTGCCAGGAAAGCACATAGGCTTTCTTGCATTCCTCGACCGTTGCGGTGTTCGGCATGTTGATTGTCTTCGAGATTGCGCCGGAAATGAAAGGTTGCGCCGCTGCCATCATCTGAATGTGGCTTTCGGCGGAGAGGAAGCGCTTGCCCTTCTTGCCGCAGGGATTCGCGCAATCGAAGACCGGCAGATGCTCCGCCTTCAGGTGTGGAGCACCTTCGAGCGTCATGGTGCCGCAGCAATATTCGTTGGCTGCTTCGATCTCCGCCTTGGTGAAGCCGAGCGCGGGCAGCATGTCGAAATTGAAGTCGTTGAGCTGCTCGCCCGTGAAGCCGAGCACGTCCTTGCAGAACTCCTCGCCGAGCGTCCATTTGTTGAAGGCGAATTTGATCTCGAACGCGGAGGCGAGCGCCTTTTCCACGGCTTCCAGCTTCTCTTTGGTGAAGCCCTTGGCCTTGAGGATGGCGTGGTTGATGACCGGCGCGTCCTTCAGCGTGCCGCGGCCGACCGCGTAAGCCGAAATCTCGTTCACCTGGCTTTCCGTGTAGCCGAGCGTCTTCAGCGCCACGGGCACCTGCTGGTTGATGATCTTGAAATAGCCGCCGCCGGCGAGCTTCTTGAATTTCACCAGGGCGAAGTCGGGTTCAATGCCGGTGGTGTCGCAATCCATCACCAGGCCGATCGTGCCGGTCGGCGCGATGCAGGTGGTCTGCGCGTTGCGGAAGCCGTGCTTCTCGCCCCAGATGACGGCGGTGTCCCACGCCTTCTTCGCGGCATCGGTCAGCGCCTTGTCCGGGCAGCTTGCGATGTCCAGCGGCACGGGCAGCATGGTGAGGCCTTCATAGCCGTGCTTCTCACCCAGCGCCGCGCGGCGATGGTTGCGGATCACCTTCATCATCGCATCGCGATTCTTGGCATAGCCGTCGAACGCGCCGAGCTCCGCCGCCATTTCGGCGGAGGTCGCATAGGAAACGCCGGTCATGATCGCGGTGATCGCCCCCGTGATGGCGCGGCCCGCCGCGCTGTCATAGGGAAGGCCGGAGGCCATCAGCAGCCCGCCGATATTGGCGTAGCCGAGGCCGAGCGTGCGGAATTCGTAGGAGCGCTTGGCGATTTCCTTGGAAGGGAACTGCGCCATCAGCACGGAGAGCTCGAGCACGACCGTCCACAGGCGGGTGGCGTGCTCGAACTCGCGCACTTTGAAGCCGTCGTCGCCGTGGAATTTGAGCAGGTTCAGTGAGGCGAGGTTGCAGGCCGTATCGTCAAGGAACATGTATTCCGAGCACGGGTTCGAGGCGTTGATGCGCCCCGATTCCGGGCAGGTGTGCCACTCATTGATCGTGGTGTCGTATTGCAGCCCGGGGTCGGCGCAGGCCCAGGCGGCGTAGGCAATCTGATCCCATAATTCACGGGCTTGGACGGTCTTCGCGACTTTGCCGTCCTTGCGCCAGGTGAGGTTCCAG
>JAFLCR010000013.1:4325-20614 GCA_017302755.1 Alphaproteobacteria bacterium | reverse complement strand
GTGGGGTTGAAGAAAGGCTTGGTGCCGACGCGGAACACGAATTTGGAGCCGATGGCCAGCGATGCGGCGGCGGCGGTGAGGATGGGGTCGCCCGTGCGCAGCAGCAGGCAGAGCGACAGGCAGGAGATGAGCGCGCTGCGCGGGTCGAACCCTTCGTCGCGGGTGAAAAGGTATTGCGTGAGCAGCCCCGCGCCGAGGCCGGCGACGGCGTGGGTGACGGTGAAGTCGATGCCGAACCTGGCCAGGCCGACGATCAGGAAACAACCCAGGAAGAGGATTTGGAAATGCCGCGCGTCGCTGAGGAAAAGCCGGACTGCGCGAACCATGCTACACCTCCGTGCCGCCGACCGTCATGCCGCTGATGAGCAGGCTCGGCTGGCCGACGCCCACCGGCACGCCCTGGCCCGCCTTGCCGCAGGTGCCGATGCCGGGGTCGAGTTCCAGGTCGTTGCCGATGCCGGTCACCCGCTTCATCGTATCCGCGCCGTTGCCGATCAGCGTCGCGCCCTTGATGGGGGCGGTGACCTTGCCGTCTTCGATGAGGTAGGCCTCCGAGGCGGAGAACACGAATTTGCCGGAGGTGATGTCCACCTGCCCGCCGCCGAAATTGGCGGCATACACGCCGCGCTTCACGGATTTGATCAGATCCTCGCGCGTGGCGCTGCCGCCCAGCATGAAGGTGTTGGTCATGCGCGGCATGGGCGCGTAGGCATAGGATTCGCGCCGTCCGTTGCCGGTGGGCGCGACGCCCATGAGGCGGGCGTTCTGCCGGTCCTGAAGGTAGCCGACGAGAATACCGTCCTCGATCAGCGTGGTGCGGCCCGTGGGGGTGCCTTCATCATCGACGCTGAGCGAGCCGCGGCGTTCGTGCATGGTGCCGTCGTCGATCACGGTGACGCCCGGCGCCGCGATGCGTTGCCCCATCAGCCCCGAATAGACGGAGGTTTTCTTGCGGTTGAAATCGCCTTCCAGCCCGTGGCCGACGGCTTCGTGCAGCAGCACGCCCGGCCAGCCGGAGCCGAGCACCACCGGCATTTCTCCTGCCGGGGCAGGGCGGCTTTTCAGGTTCACATCCGCCTGGCGCAGCGCTTCGTCGCTTTGCCTTTTCCAGGCCGGGGCGATGATGAATGGCGCGTAGCCCGTGCGCCCGCCCGCGCCGCTGCTGCCGCGTTCCATGCGCCCGTTTTCTTCGAGCACCACGCTGATATTCAGCCGCACCAGCGGCCGCACGTCGCTGGCCGAAGCGCCGCCGCTGCGCAGGATATGCACCACCTGCCACTGGCCGAACAGGCTGACCGTCACCTGGCGGACGCGCGCGTCCTTGGCGCGGACATAGGCGTCGATTTCCTGAAGCAGTTTGATCTTCTCTTCGAACGGCACGGCCAGCACCGGGTCTTCATCCGTATACAGCGCGGATGTGTAGGGTGCGGGTGAGGGGGAAAGGTTCACCGTGCCGCTTTTGCCGTCATGCACCGCGCGCACCGTGGCGGCGGCCTGTTTCAGGTTTTCGAGCGACAGGCTGGAAGCATGGGCATAGGCGACGCGCTCGCCAAGCACGGCCCGAAGCCCCATGCCCTGCGTCGCGTCAAAGCTGGCGGATTTCAGCACGCCATCGTCGAAAGTCAGGCTTTCGGTGAGGGTGTGTTCGAGATAAAGCTCGCCGTCCTCCGCCCCGCGCAGCGCATCGTCCAGCACGGCGGCGGTGGCCGTGGCGTCGAGGGCGCTTGCGCCGAAGAATAAACGGTTGGCAATAGCGCGGGAGGATTCCATCAGGCGGCTTTCAGCAGGGGTTTGATTTTGCTGGTGTAGAGGTCCTTGAGCTTGTCGATCTCCGGCGTGCAGAGCAGGTCAACGTAATCGCGCACCACGGCTTCTGGCCAGTCCCACCATTTTACTTCGAGCAGGAAGGCGATGATCTCATCGGAAAAGCGCTTCTTGACCAGCTTCGCCGGATTGCCGACCACGATGCCATAAGCCGGGACGTTTTTCGCCACCACCGCCTTTGCGCCGAGCACCGCGCCGTCACCAATCGTCACGCCGGACATGATGGTGACGCCATTGGCGATCCACACATCGTTGCCGATCACCACGTCGCCCTTGGAGACGGGCGTTTTGCCACCGCGCGCTTTCGGCCAGTCGGTCGGCAGGTTGGGGAAGGGGTATTGCGAGATCCAGTCCGGCCGGTGGTTGCCGCCGAGGATGATGTTCACCTCCGAGGAGATGGAGCAATACTTCCCGATCTTAAGCTTCACTCCCGGCGCGAACCAGCGCAGGGCGGGAATGCCGTAGGTGTATTCGCCGATTTCCGCTTGCGGGTGGGTGATCATCCGCTTCGTGTAATAGAAATTGCGGACGTCGACGGAATGAGAGGGGGGTTGCTGAGGGCTGTTCATGGCTTGGATTGGTTGAGGCAAAAAGCCAAATTAGCCGGTTTTTTCCTCTTTCTGAAGCTGAAACTTCATGTAACGCCTAACGTTTTCGTTAGGCGTTATCCTGTTCATTGCGCTCAAGCGCCGCTGGGGCTGCGCGCCTCAATGGCGCTAGTCCTCGCTTCGCTCGTCCATAGTGCTAACGTTTTCGTTAGGCGTTATTTTAGGCCGCCACAGGCGCCAGGGACGACACGGCAAAGGGGATGCCTTCTTCCGCGAAGCGCTCGCGGATCGCGAGCAGGATGTGGCTGCGCAGGCCCAGAAGCCCATTGCTGGGGTCGTTGATCCAGAAGTGCAGCATTACCTTCACGCCGAATTCCGTGATGTCATCCACGAAGCACGCCGGTTCGGGGTGGGCGATCACCCGCAGCTGGCCGCGCGCCGTTTCCACCATGATCTCCATGGCCCGGCGCACGTCGGCGTCGTGGCGGAGCGTCACGGTCACCGCGCCCCTGATCAGTTCGTTGGTGAACGACCAGTTTACCACACGCTGGGTAATGAGGTCCTCGTTGGGAATGAGGTAGGATTTGCCGTCATAGCCTTCCAGCGAGACGAAGCGCGCCCCGAGCGCTCCTACCACGCCTTCCTTGCCGCCGATCTCGACGATGTCTCCGGGCTTGATCGAGCGCTCCATAAGCAGGGTGATGCCGCTCACGAAATTGGCGACGATCTTCTGAAGGCCCAGGCCCACGCCGACGCCGAGCGCGCCGCCGAACACCGCGAGCGCGGTGATGTCGATGCCCACCGCCTTCAGCGCGATCAGCAGGCCGACGGCGTAAAAAACAACCGTGCCGATCTTGGTGAGCAGCACGCGCGTGGTGGAGGCCAGGTGCGGCACGCGCTGCATCATGACGCCGAGCGCATGGCCGAAACGCGATGCGATCCACAGCATGACGGCGGTGAGCAGCAGCCCGCGGCCCGCATCGAGCAGGGTAAGCTTCGATTTGCCGAGTGAGATTTCTAACCCGTCGAGATAGCCGAGGGTAGGCTCCAGAAGACCGGTGATGCTAAGGGCCGCCGCGCAGAAGATCAGCACCGCGATGGCCTTGGCGATCAGCCCGTCGCGTATCACGCCGGAGAGGAAGCGGATGATCATCCAGGCGACGCCGAGCTTGAGTGCGGATTCGATCAGCTGCCCGTCAAAACCGATCCGCGCGGCGACGTGCTGGCCGGGGCTGGCCAGGATCACGAAAAGAAGAGGCGCGCTGGCCCGCCAGCAGCCGATGAACAGGTTGGAGAACAGCCCGCGTTCGTCCTGCGCTGCGGCGCGCTTCTGGGCGTAGCGCAATTTGAACAGCCGCGCCAGTAGCCAGGCGATGGCCATGGCAAGTCCCACCCAGCCAAGCTGGAACAGGGTTTTCTCGTTCCATTCGATCAGGTTCATGGCTTGACGGCCTTCACGCCGTCGCGTTCCATCAGTTCGATCACCTGCGGGGTGAACTGGCGCACGATTTCCTTTACGCCGGCGGCGCTGGGGTGGATGCCGTCTTCGAGGTTAAGTCCGGGTTTTTTCGCTGCCGCTTCCCGGAACGAGGGGTAAAGCGCCACACGATGCTTGGCCGAAAGAGCGGGGAAAATGCCATGAAATGCGGCGAGATACTCTTCCACTCCCGCTTCGCGGGGCATCCTGACGCCGACCAGCAGCGGGCGCGCCTTGGCTTTCTGGATCTCTGTGATCATGGCGTCGAGATTGGCCTTGGTCTGCTCCACGGGTACGTGCTGGAACACGTCATTGGCGCCCAGCACCAAAATCACCATGTTGGGTTTGCCCGCCAGCATCTCGGGAAGCCGGAGTTTTCCCTGCGCGGTCGTATCGCCCGAGACGCCGCCGTTGATAACGCTGACAGCATAGCCGTAACCGCGCAACGCGGCTTCCAACCGGGCGGGAAAGGCATCCTGCCGGTCAATGCCGTAGCCCGCCACCAGGCTGTCGCCCAGCACGGCGATGGTATAAGGCGCGGCGGCGCGGGCGGACGATAGTCCCACAAAAGCAATCATCAGGCTTAGCGTCACTGTCATCCAGAAGCGTTGCATGGTCTCTCCTCAGCGTTGTGACTTGACCTTAGAGTTGCGGGCGTGGGGCGTCAATCGGCGATGGATTTACCACTCATCTTGTAAAGAAAGGCAACAATCGCCCCATACAACCTATTGTATATAAAATTATTTTGCCTTTTTTTTGGCGAAATGTCACGAAAGCGTCACCAAATCGTGATAGATTTTATTAAAAGAAATACAGGTTACAGAAATGGGAGCGATCATCACCATACCAGCGGGTTTCCCGCTGTTTTCGTCGCAGGGCCGGGAGCGGCCCGGGCGGCGACTGCCACCGCTGGCGGCGGTGTTGCTGACGGCCGCGGTGCTGCTGACGGCCGGGTATGGCCTCGTGAACCGCTTTTCCGAGGAAGAGCAACTTTACCGCGAATATTACACCTACTACTACAGCCATCTGATCCGCACCCAGAAGGAAGCGGAGGCGGCGAAGATCGCGGACACCTACGCCCGCCATTACGCCCGCTACTACACTTCGAACGAATACCGCAGCAGCCTGGCTTCCACCCTGCCGGAGGCCGATACGGCCAGCATGGCCTACCCGGCCAACAGTCCGAACGCTTCCATGCGCATCAGTGCCGAGGGGCTGGCGCTGATCAAGAGCTACGAATCCTTCCGGGCCGAGCCTTATTTCGATTCGGGCGGCATGCTCACCATCGGCTATGGCCATCTGGTGCGTAAGCATAAGCCCGTTGCGCGCCTCACCGAAGCACAGGCGGAGAAGCTGCTGATGCAGGATATCCGCGTCGCCGAGGCGGTGGTGAAGCGCGAAGTCGATGTGAAGCTGACCCAGGCGCAGTTCTCCGCCCTGACGTCGCTCGTCTACAATATCGGCCCGACGGCGTTCCGCGACAGCACGATGCTCAAGAAGTTGAACAAGGGCAATTTTAAAGCCGCATCGCAGGAATTTGCCCGATGGAAATACGTGGACCGCAAGCACTCCAAGGGACTGGCCCGCCGCCGCGGCGCGGAAGAGGCGATGTTCCGCGGCGCCGCCCGCGTTTAAGGCTGCGGCCTTCCGAATTTTTCCTTCATCGGCAGCACGAAGAGTGAGTCCGGCAGCTTGTCGCCATAGCGCAGGTTGTTGAAGGAAACGAAGGTGGTTTTCCCCGTCGAATCGACAATCTCCAGCTTGCGGATCTGCAGAGGTCGCGCCTCGAAAATCAGCGCCAGTTTGCCTTCGTCCGGCTTTTCTGATTGTGTCACCACCAGTCGGATGGCGTTGGCTTCCTCATTGAACTCTAGCACCTTGATGTCGTCAGCGAAGCGGATTTTGGGCCTGACCAGAAAATCCGCCAGCGTTGCGCCAAGCGGGATGTTCGATGTCTGCTGTAGCTCAATGTCGTAATAGGAAAGCAGGTTGCCGCTGGCCACGATCAGGATCGGCGTCGGCGGGTCGTACTGCCAGCGCAGTTTGGCAGGGCGGGACAGGAAAAACTTGCCGCTGGCCAGCGCGCCGCTGGGAGACACCTGCACAAAATCCGCCACCAGGGTGGTGAGATTATTCAGGTAAGATTCAACGGTTTCCAACGAGGTGCTGGGCTTTCCCGCATGCGCGGGCGCGGCCAGAGCCAGCATGGCGAGCAAAGCAAGAAAGCGGCGGCGGAAATTCATGGAGTGCTCATGGAAATGGGGGAGATTATCAGCATGCCTGTAGCTTATACGCCTTAAAAACGCAATTCCTTCGCATATTTCTCATGCAGGAAGTCTTGCCTGAAGTGCGGCGCCCAGCGTGCCCTCGTCGAGATAATCCAGCTCGCCGCCGAAAGGGATGCCCTGTGCCAGCCGGGTGATCTTCGCCCTGCCGCCCAGCAGGGCGTCGCTGATGTAATGGGCGGTGGTGTGCCCTTCCACCGTGGCGTTGGTGGCAAGAATCACCTCCCGGACTTCCGGCCGCTTTGCGCGCGTAAGCAGCGCGTCCATCGACAATTCACGCGGGCCGCGTCCTTCCAGCGCCGAGAGCGTGCCTCCGAGCACGTGGTACAGCCCTTTGTAGACGCTGCTGCGCTCCATGGCCCAGAGATCGGAAACATCCTCCACCACGCAGAGCAGCCCCCGGTCGCGCTTCGGATCCGCGCAGAGATGGCACACGGCATGCGTATCGAGATTCCCGCATTCCTGGCAGGCGACGATGGTGTCGAGCGCGGTGGCAAGCTGCTCGGCCAGCGGGCGCATCAAACGCTCGCGGTGCTTCAGCAGGTGCAGCAGCACACGCTTCGCCGAGCGCGGACCGAGCCCGGGCAGCTTGGCGATGAGGGAAAGGAGCGGATCGAGATTGCTGCTCAAGATGTGCGCCTCAGAACGGCAGCTTGAACCCCGGCGGCAGGCCCATGCCCCCGGCGATTTTGGACATTTGGTCACCAGCGGCGGCGTCCACCTTGCTCTTGGTGTCCTTGAACGCGGCCACGATCAGATCCTCCAGGATTTCTTTTTCCGACGCCGCGAGCAGCGAAGGGTCGATCACGATCTTCTTCAGCTCTCCCTTGCCGTTCAGGGTGATCTTCACCATGCCGCCGCCGCTGGCGCCTTCGGTTTCCTCTTCTTCGAGCTTCTGCTGGAGCTGTGCGATTTTCGCCTGCATCTCCTGGGCTTGTTTCATTACGTTTTTGAAATTCATAAGGTCTCCGTTGGTCTTAGGAAGGTTTGACATCCACAATGCGCGCGCCCGGAAATGCGGCCAGAACTTCGGCAACAAGCGGGTGCGCGGCGGCGGTGGCAAGGCGTGATGCAGCCGCTTTTTCCGCCTGGGCGCTCAGCGTGTCTTCTCCCGCCGTTTCCCAGGATTCGGTGGAGAGCGAAACGCTCCAGCGCATGCCCGTCCAGGCAAGAAGCCGGGCGGCAATGGTGGTTGAAGCTTCGGCGGGCACGCGGGTGGAGGCAGCGAGTGAAAGCTTGCCGGGCGATACGTCGATGGGTTTAGTTTCGCTTCTCAGCCAATGCACGATCAACCCTTCGCGGCGCTCCTCGAACAGGGCGACGACATCGTTGAAATTCTGCGGTGCAGCCATGGCGATCGGTTCCGTGGCGGGAGCGGGCTGCGAAGCAAGGCCGCCGCTGGCATAGGCCATGCCTCCTGGTGTAGGAGTGGGGCGGGCCGGCGGAGCGGAAGGTGCGGGCGTGGACTTGGCCGCCTTCACCAATTCTTCCGGCGAGGGCAGATTGGAGAGATAAGCGAGGCGGATCAGCACCATCTCGGCAGCGGTGAGCGGGTCGGGCGCGGTTTTAGCCTCCTGGACGCCCTTGAGCAGCATCTGCCAGGCGCGGCCGAGGGCGGGCACGTCGAGCTTTGCGGACAAGGCCTTGGCTTTTTCCGCCTGGGCCTGGGGCAGCGCCTGGTGTTCCAGCGCGTCCGGCATCAGTCGGCAGCGGGTGAGTAGGTGGGTGGCTTCCAGCAGATCTTGCAGGGTCAGCACCGGGTCCGCACCGGCTTGGTATAGTCGTTCCAATATCGCAATCGCTGAGGGGGCATTTCCGTCCAGAGCTGCTTCGAGCAGATCGTAACGCACCGATGCGTCGGCAAGGCCGAGCATATTCTGGACGGTGTGTTCCGTAATCGTAATCGAGCCTGTTTCCTGTCCCGCATGGGCGATTGCCTGGTCAAGCAGCGACAGCCCGTCGCGCACTGAACCTTCGGCAGCGGCGGCAATGAGGCGCAAGGCTCCGTTCTCAATGCCCACCTGTTCCTTAGTGGCGATGTTGCCTAGATGCTCCCCCATGCGCGCGCTGTCGAGCCGTTTCAGGTCAAAGCGCATGCAGCGGGAGAGGATCGTCACCGGAATCTTGCGGATTTCCGTGGTGGCGAAGATAAATTTCACATGCGGCGGTGGCTCCTCAAGCGTTTTCAGCAGCGCGTTGAAGGCGCTAGTGGAAAGCATGTGCACTTCGTCGATGATATAGACTTTGTAGCGCGCGCTGGTGGGCAGGTAGCGCACGGTTTCGATCAGTTCGCGGATGTCGCCCACACCAGTGCGGGAGGCGGCGTCCATTTCCAGCACGTCGGGATGGCGGTCTTCCCCGATGGCAACGCAGTTGGGGCACACGCCGCACGGCATGGGGGTGGGCGCGACGATGGGCGAGGCTTCCGTGCCGGTGCAGTTAAGTGCGCGGGCGATGATGCGCGCCGTCGTCGTCTTGCCGATGCCCCTGATGCCGGTGAGCAGGATAGCATGCGGAATGCGGCTGGATTCAAAAGCGTTGGAAAGCGTGCGTACCAGGGCTTCCTGACCGACCAGGGCGGTGAAGTCCTGAGGTCTGTATTTACGGGCGAGAACGCGGTACGGGGTGTTTTCGGCGGCCATAGGTTAACAACTTAGCGCATTCGCGCCGGACTTCCAGCAGAATCACGCATGATTTTGGAAAGGAACGAAAGACTGCCAAGAGCCCGCGAGAGCGGCGTTCCATTGGCGCGAAGCGACAGGGAGCAACAAAGTGAGTCGCGTCAGCGACCAAGAGCCCGCGAGAGCGGCTTTCCATGTGAGCGGCGAAGCCGCTTAAGCGGAAAGACTGGCGGCGACCCGGAAACAATTCGTTACGGCTGCTTCCTCTCGGACCTGACCGGGTTGGCGAGGCTTCCGCCCGCCGCCAGCGCGTTAATATATAGGGTGCCGGTGGCGGTGTGGCAAGCGCGCTGGCGGTTTTTTGTTCGTTGTTCCCGCTCCACTTCCCGCTTCACGGGAATGCTCGCATGGAACGCCGCCGAATGCGGCGGGCTGACGGCTCCGGGGGAGGGGGCGCCGCTTTTTCTGCCGTGAATGGGGCAAAAGACTGCCAAGAGCCTGCGAAAGCGGCGTTGCATGTGAGCGGCAGAGCCGCGTAGCGGGAACCACGAACAAACACATATCTCGCGCATCCGCGCGAGATATGTTAAGGTTTTCTTCAAAAAGCCGTGATTTGTTCCGGGGAATGTATCGCATGGCCAAGCAATCGCAGGCGCTGACCTTGATTTCCGAGGAGGATTCCTTCCGCGGCATGCTGTGGCGTTTTCTCCACGCGCGCTTTTACGAGTTGCTCGGCATCACGCTGCTTGGCCTGGGCCTTTTCGGCATTTTCGCGCTGGTAAGTTTTAACGCCACCGACCCCTCGCTGAATCATGCGACGGATAGCCGTGTGGCGAATCTCGGTGGCAGGCCGGGAGCGTCGGCGGCGGATCTGCTGTTGCAGATTTTTGGCGTTGCCTCGATCGTGCCGCTGTTGGCGTTCCTGGTCTGGGGTCAGCGCGCCCTGCGCCGCCGCCCCGTGCGCTGGCCGCTGCTGCGTTTCTCTTTGCTGATGGTGGCGTTGCTGGCGGCGAGCGGAGCGCTCAGCGTGTTCGATGCGCCAGAAAGCTGGCCTTATGCCTCGCATCTTGGCCTGGGCGGTTTCGTTGGTTCGGTGCTGAAGACACATTTTTCCCCGGTGCTGACCTGGCCGGGCTTTTTGCTTACTTGCCTTGGCCTTGGTTTTGCTTCGCTGATGCTGGCGCTGGAATGGTCGCCTCGCCGTGTTTCCTGGCCGGAAAGCGGAATGCTCGAAAGCCTCCGCCTTTGGTGGGAGGATCGCCGTGAGGCGCGCTTGACCCGCAAGCACGAGGATGCGCAGGAAAAAGCTTCCCGAAGCCGCTTCTCTTTCCGCCGCCCTCAGGAAGAGGAAGAAGAGGATAATGACGAAGATTATGAAGTTTCCCAGGAAGTGAGCACTGCGCCTAGAGTGCAGCGTGCGCCCAAAAAGCCTGCACCGAAAGCTCCGCGCGAAACCCAGGCCAGGCTCGAACTCGATGACGGGTTCGAACTGCCACCGCTCAGCCTGCTCGCTGCGATGAAGGCTAAAGCCAAGGCCAAGCAGATCAGCGAATCGGCGCTGGAACAGAATGCCCGCCTGCTCGAATCCGTGCTCGAGGATTTCGGCGTGCAGGGCAAGATCACGAATATCCGCCCCGGCCCGGTGGTGACGCTGTATGAGCTGGAGCCTTCTCCCGGCACGAAATCCTCCCGCGTGATCGGCCTGGCCGACGATATCGCCCGTTCGATGAGCGCTGTTTCGGCGCGCATCGCGGTGATTCCGGGCAAGAATGCGATCGGCATCGAACTTCCCAACCGCGACCGTGAAACCGTGCTCCTGCGCGAACTCATGGAATCCGAGGAGTACACCGAAGGCGACACTCGCCTGCCGCTTGCGCTGGGCAAGGATATCGGCGGCGCGCCGGTAATCGTGGACCTCGCCAAGATGCCGCATCTTCTGGTGGCAGGCACGACCGGTTCGGGCAAATCGGTGGCGATCAACACCATGATCCTCTCGCTGCTCTATAAGCTCACGCCCGACGAGTGCAAGTTCATCATGATCGACCCGAAGATGCTGGAACTTTCCGTTTATGACGGTATCCCGCATCTGCTTTCTCCGGTGGTGACGGAGCCAGGCAAGGCCGTGGTCGCACTCAAATGGACGGTCAAGGAGATGGAGAACCGCTACCGCTTGATGTCGTCCCTGGGCGTGCGCAATATTGCCGGCTATAACCAGCGCGTGCGCGAGGCGCAGGAGAAGGGCGAGGAGCTGTTCCGCAGCGTCCAGACGGGCTTTGATCCGGAAACCGGCCGCCCGATCATCGAGAAGCAACCGCTCGATACCACGCCCCTGCCGCTGATCGTGGTGATCGTCGACGAAATGGCGGATCTCATGGTGGTGGCGGGCAAGGACATCGAAAGCTCTATCCAGCGCCTGGCGCAGATGGCGCGCGCGGCGGGGATCCACATCATCATGGCGACGCAGCGTCCAAGCGTGGACGTCATCACCGGCGTCATCAAGGCCAATTTCCCGACGCGCATCAGCTTCCAGGTGACGAGCCGCATCGACAGCCGCACCATTCTCGGCGAACAGGGCGCGGAGCAGCTGCTCGGCCAGGGTGACATGCTCTACATGGCCGGCGGCGGGCGCATCACGCGCGTGCATGGGCCGTTCGCGAGCGACAAGGAAGTTGTGGAAGTCGTCTCCTATCTGCGCACCCAGGGTGAACCGGAATACGTGGAAGACATCACGACGGACCCCGACGAGGAAGCCGCCTTCGATGAGATGGGCGGCGATAGCGACGATGAGAACAGCCTCTACGACCGCGCCGTGGCGATCGTACTGCGCGACCGCAAGGCGTCGACCAGCTATTTGCAGCGCAAATTACAGATCGGCTATAACCGCGCCGCCAATCTCATTGAGCGCATGGAGCAGGAGGGGGTGATCTCACAGGCTAATCATGTGGGTAAGCGCGAAGTGCTGGGCGGTAATAATTAGCGATCTCTTCCAGCTCCAGGGCCGCGGCCAGTGGTACGGGTGGTTTCGCTCTGCACGAAACGTCCGGCAAGGTTGAGTCCCTGCTGCGCCAGCTTCTTTACCAGATCCTTTGAGGCTTCGTACACTGACAGCTGATTGGAAAGAAAAGAGAAATGGGCCTGCTCCAGATTGGCGGCCTGTCCTTCCACGGTTTTATTCAGTCCCTCAAGTGACTGCACCACCGCTCCCATGGTGAGCGCGTCCTGCTTCTTTTTGCGCTCCTGGGCCAGGCGGTGCAGCAGCACGGCGAGAATCTCCTCATAACCCTTGTCGGATTCGCAGTAGGCGGCAAGGTCGTCGATCATCGCCTCGTCGAATTTCTGGCCGCTCATTTCCTGCGCGATCTCGATGAGCAGCGCGATGTCGGCTACCGTGCCGTCCATCTCCTCTTTCTTGTCTTTATAATCACGATCCACCGGTTCGGCGGTGGCGGCGGCGAAGAGCAATGCATATTTCTCGTAGAGCTTGGCGAGCATACGCGCTTCGTCCGGCAGGTGCGGCCAGTCCGCTTCGGGAATATGGCGCGAAGGCTCGAACCAGTACTTTCCCGTGCCGCCACTCACGGCCTCGTGCGCCAGCGCCAGCGGGTGGCGGATGCGAAGCCAGGCGTCCCGCAGGTCGGCGGATTTTCTGGCGAGCGCAGTTTCCAGTTTAGGAAGCAGGGTTTTGGGCGGCAGCGCCTTCCATTGGGATTCAAGAAGCATGCCGCGCGGCGGCGCCACAATGTCGCGTTCGGCGAAAGCCTCCGCGAGTTGCTCGGGAGGCTGTGTCTTTGCCCAGAGAATGAACGCATGGATGTCTTCCGCGAGAAGGAGCTCTGGCACACCGGCGAGTGCGGCGGGGTTCAGCAGCAGGCTGCGTTTCGTGCTCTGTGCGTCTTTCCATGAGGTTGTGGGAAAGAAAGTTGCTATTCCGGCGTAAGCCTGGTCGGCTTCGGCCCGCAGATGAGCGAGCGCCGCCGCGATATGGGTGACGGTGAGCAGCGGGTTCGGCGCTTTCTTTTTTCCCTCCGCCGACCAGGCGCGGATGATGTCGTGATAGCCCTCGATGCGTGGCCGGAGATCGTCGGCGCTGATTGTCACGCCACGCGCGAGTTCCAGGCCGCGGATTTCCTGGTAAGCAGTATCGAGCAGGGTAAGGAGGGCTTTGGTATGGAGTTGGGGCTTCATAATGCTTTGAGTATGCGGTACAAGGATTTACACGATTCTTAATAAAAAAGCCCCCAGGGAGCATATATGGGTGAGGGATTGGCAATATTTCTAGCGATAGCGGGTCTGGCCCTGGCGCTTTTTGGGGTGCTGGCCTGGGTGAAGGCCCGCACCGAGCTGGCCGTCGCCCGCGAGAAGCTGGCCGCTTCCGAGCGCCGGATGCAGGATTGGGAGGCTCAGCGCCTCGAATTCGAGCGGATGGCCAAGGCCTCGGTGCTCGGGGTGGGGCAGGAGCTGAGCAACAAGCTGCTGGCGGACCACAAGCGCGAGCAGGAAGAAGCCAAAAAGCAACAGGAACAGATCACCAAGCAGACGACCGCTAAAATGTTTGAGCAATTCGAGGCGGTTAGCAAGGCCGTGGCCTCGCTCGGCGACCGGGTGAAAAAGAGCGAATCCGGGTTCGAAACGGTGATGCGCGCGCTCTCCAGCCCCGGCGGGGCGGGCAGCCTGGCCGAGGTGGGCCTCGAGAATATGCTGCGCCAGCACGACCTGCAGGAAGGCCGAGATTTCCTGCTGCAGGCAAGCGTGGAAGGCATGGATGGGCGCCTTCGCCCGGATGCGTTGGTGTTTCCCAATGCCGAAACCACCATCGTCATCGACTGCAAGGCCTCGAAATTCCTGATCGACCTTGCCGAGGCCCATGGTACGGAGCGCGAAGCCAGCGTACTGGCTCAGCTGCGCCAGACCATGCAGAATCATCTGCGCGGCCTCGCTTCGCGCGATTACGGGGCGAGCGTGGCCGCGCATTTGCGCAAAACCGGCCGCCCCACCCAGGGCGACCGCGTGCTGACCGTCATGTACCTGCCAAGCGAAGCCGCGCATCAGCGGCTGATGCAGGTCGCGCCTGATTTCGGCGATGCGTGCATGAAGCACGACATCATCCTTGCTGATCCGCGCACCTTGCTCGCCATCATCAAGCTTGCCCGTATCGAGATCGACCGGGCGCAGCAGATTGAGAACCATCAGAAAATCCTGCTCATGGTGCAGGGGCTGCTCGACGGGGTGCGCATCATGCTAGACCATGCGGGAAAGGTCGGCAAAAGCCTGCAGGGCGCGGCGGACCATTTCGATGCCTTCGCCAAATCCATCAACAAGTTCTTGCTGCCGCGCGGGCGTAATATCGTGAAGCTGGGCTTGCGTCTGCCCAATAACAAGGAATTGCCCGCGAACATCCCTTCCTTCCACGTGCACATCGCCGAGGATGCGCCGATCATCGATGTGGAAGATTCAGCGCCCCAGTCGCTTACGGTACGCGATAAGATCAGCGATGCTGCCGATGCGTAAGCCGTGCTTTTCGGCGTAAACGCGCAGATCCGCCATGCGTGCCATGCTGCCGTCTTCGTTCAGAATCTCGCAGATGACCCCGGAGGGATTCAAGCCCGCGAGCCGGGCGATGTCCACGGCGGCTTCCGTGTGGCCGGGGCGTTCAAGCACGCCGCCGTCCTTCGCGATCAGTGGGAAGATGTGGCCAGGGGTGGCGATGGCCTCCGGCCCTGTGGCGGGGTTGATGGCATCGGCGATGGTTTTGGCGCGGTCCTGCGCCGAAATGCCGGTGGTGACGCCCTCGCGCGCCTCGATCGACACCGTGAACGCCGTTTGCAGCGCCGACTGGTTGCGGGCAGGCTGCAGCGGCAATTGCAGGGTTTCGACCCGCGCTTTCGTGAGTGCCAGGCAGATCAGCCCGCGCCCGTGTGTGGCCATGAAGTTGATCGCCTGCGGCGTGGCGAACTGGGCGGGCAGGATGAGGTCGCCCTCATTCTCGCGGGACTCGTCGTCGACCAGGATGACCATGCGGCCCGCGTGAGCGTCTTCCAAAAGGGCTTCGATGGGGGTCAGCGTCATGGGTTGCGAGCCTCCAAGACCCGCAGAACGTAGCGGGAAACGAGGTCTGCCTCCAGGTTCACTTCACTCCCCTCTTTAAGGTCTCTAAGCGTGGTCACGCCGAGGGTGTGGGGGATCAGCATGATGGAAAATATTCCGCTATCGACATGATTGACGGTGAGTGACACGCCATCCACTGTCACAGAACCTTTTTTCGCCAGGAAAGGGGCCATCGGTTGCGGGTAAGAAATAGTCATCTCCACCGCCTCGCCGGAAGGGGTGATTTTGGCGATTTTACCCACCCCGTCCACATGCCCGGCGACTAGGTGACCGTCGAGTGGGTCGCCCAGCTTCAGGCCGCGCTCCAGGTTGATGCGGCGGTTCTTCTCCCAGGCAGAGAGGGTGGTAATTTTGGCAGTTTCAGGCGAAACATCGACTGTAAACCCATGTTGGGGCGCATAGCCCGTCACCGTCAGGCAACAGCCGTTGCAGGCGACCGACGCGCCGAGCGGAAGGTCGGCTTTGTCCCATGGTGAGGCAATGGTAAGGCGGTGGGCGCCTGCTTCCAGCTTCTCAACCTCCGTGACCGTCCCGATGGCGGTGACTATGCCTGTGAACACTCAAACGTCTCCAACACGTCCGGCCCCAGCGTCTCCAGAGCCACGCGGCGGAATATAGGGGCTTTTGCCAAAGATGCCAGCCCCAGCGGCGCGATGGCCGCCTTGCTGTTCTCGCCGAGCAAGGCGGGGCTTCTGAACCAGTAGATGCGATCGGTCAGTCCCGTCTTTACAAAAGCGGTGGAAAGCCTTGGCCCTGCTTCCACCAGAAGGCGGGTAATGCCTTGCTCTGCGAGCTTGGTCAGCATGGGGCGCAAAGGCACATGGCCATCTTCATCCGGCAGAGAAAATAGGGTTGCCTTGCCTTTAGGCGAGACTGCCCTCTGGGTATGAAACACCCAGGTGGGAATTTTTTCCGATGTCGAAATCACTATCGAAGTATCTGATGTTTTTAGCTGACTATCCAAGATAATTCTTACGGGATTAGACGCTTCCAATCCCTTTAGGCGGCAGGTGAGGGAAGGGTTGTCTTCCAGCACGGTTCCGCTGCCGGTCAAGATGGCGTCATGGCTCGCGCGCAGGGCATGGCCGCGCTCGCGGGCGGCGGCGGAGGTGATCCATTTGCTTTCCCCGTTTGCCAGCGCCATGTGACCGTCCGCCGAAGTAGCGAGTTTAAGCGAAATGAAAGGGCGCTTTTCCGATAGTTGCAGGAAGAAACCCGCATTGAGGGCTTTGGCTTCTTGCTCCAGCAGGCCGGTTTCTACGTCGATGCCTGCCGCTTTCAGCCGCGCGATGCCTTGTCCGGCAGTACGGGGATCAGGGTCTTGGCAGGCAATAACAACGCGGGCGATGCCGGCTTCTACCAATGCATCGGCGCAAGGCGGCGTCTTGCCGTGATGGGCGCAGGGCTCAAGGGTGACATAGGCCGTTGC
>JAFLCR010000013.1:0-4315 GCA_017302755.1 Alphaproteobacteria bacterium | reverse complement strand
ACCGCGCACGGCTTCTCCGGCTTGCTCGATGGCCTTGGGTTCGGCATGAGGGCGGCCGCCTTCAGCCGTCCATCCGCGGCCGATAACGAGGTCGTCTTTCACGATCACGCAGCCCACCGAGGGGTTGGGCCAGGTGCGGCCCAGATGGCGCCGCGCCAGTGAGAGCGCATGGCGCATGGGCGCAATGTCGGATTCCTTTGTCATGCGGCGGTTATAACAGGATGGAAGATAAAGAAAAGTCTTGCCGACGCAGAAAAGAGTAAATCCTTGCCAATGGGTTAATGATTATTTTAACGTGTGTGCGGCTGAATGCCTGAAATTTATCGAAGGATCCCCTATGGACTTTATTACGGAAGAACATGCCTCTCCCTATTCCCGGCACGCGCTCAACATTGCGGCGGGCGTGCTTGGCGCGCCGGAAACGCTGCGCGTCAATGTGCAGGGCCGTTTTCTGGTGTTTCAGTTTCCGGCGAGCGAAGAGTCATCCTTCGCCTCCTATCAGCAGGCATTTGTGTACATGGCGATGATGAATGAAGCTTGGAAGTCCGGTATTTGCTATTTCGGCGCCGAGAAAGACCAGGCGAATGGTGTTTTGAGAGCCATGCTGGAAATTCCCGAAACCATGGATGCGGCTTCCGTGCTGAAGCTTTTCCACTCTTTCTCCGAGAGTGTGCGTTCGGAATTCGCCGCGCAGCAGACCGCCGCTCATCTTTCAGATCTGACTGCGGCGCAGGCTATGCCGTGGGGGAGGGAGGATACGAAGCTTGACGTGAGATTCCGCGATGGTGTGGTGCATTCGGCGGCAAGAATCTCGCAGGGTGGGCTCGAGGCGCTGGGAAAAGAGTGCTTCTATCGTCTCGGCCAGGCAGTGGAGCGGGCCACGCAATGGGTGGATCGAAGCCGTCAGCAGGGATCGGAACCGGGACTGAAGCTTTAACCGTTCCCGGGATTATTCCTTCGTCATCTTCTCGACGAAGGCTTCGAAGTCCTTGGCTTCGCGGAAGTTTCTATACACGCTGGCGAAGCGGATATAGGCGACTTTGTCGATATCGCGCAGGCCGTCCATCACCATCTCGCCGATGAGGGCGGTGGGGATTTCGGTTTCGCCCTGGCTTTCGAGCTTGCGGACGATGGTATTGATCAGCTTTTCCACCTGGTCGGGATCGACCGGGCGCTTACGCAGCGCGAGGTGAATGGAGCGGGCGATTTTTTCGCGGTCGAACGGACGGCGTTCGCCGGATTTCTTATAGACCGTCAGCTCGCGCAACTGCACGCGCTCAAAGGTGGTGAAGCGCGAGTTGCAGGCAGGGCAATAGCGCCGCCGGCGAATGGTAAGACCGTCTTCGCTGGGGCGGGAATCCTTGACCTGGGTGTCGGAGTTGCCGCAGAAGGGACAACGCATAGAAAACCGCCGCGTAAGTTAACTCAGCTTACCGGCGAAAATTTCACCGGTAAATAGGGAACTTACGGCAAAGTTCTTTCACTTCCGTTAACACAAGTTTCTCAACATCTTGATTGGCGTCGGGATTTTTCGTAAGCCCATCAAAAACATCGCCAATCAGATTGCCGATCTTGATAAACTCCTGAGTTTTAAAGCCCCTGGTCGTTCCCGCCGGGGTGCCCAGGCGAATGCCCGACGTGACGGCCGGCGGCTGCGGATCAAACGGAATCGCGTTCTTATTGCAGGTGAGCCCGGCGCGTTCCAGCGCCTGTTCGGCCACGTTGCCGGTGAGATTCTTGGGTCGCAGATCAACCAGCATCAGATGCGTATCCGTGCCGCCGGAGGAAATGGCGAGCCCGCGCTTCACCAGCGTTTCGGCGAGCGCCTTCGCGTTATCCACCACCTGCTTGCCGTAAGCCTTGAATTCCGGCGTCAGCGCTTCGCCGAACGCGACCGCCTTCGCGGCGATCACGTGCATCAGCGGTCCGCCCTGGATACCCGGAAAGATGGCGGAGTTGAATTTCTTGCCGAGCTCCGGATCGTTCGAGAGAATCATACCGCCGCGGGGGCCGCGCAGCGTTTTGTGCGTGGTGGTGGTGACGACATGCGCGTGTTCGAGCGGATTGGGATGCACGCCCGCGGCAACGAGCCCCGCGAAATGCGCCATATCGACGAAGAAGAACGCGCCCACCTTATCGGCGATCGCGCGGAAGCGCTTGAAATCGATGATGCGCGGATAGGCGGACCCGCCGGCGATGATCATTTTCGGCTTATGTTCGAGGGCGAGTTTCTCGACTTCGTCGTAATCGATCAGCGCATTGTCCTGCCGCACGCCGTATTGCACGGCTTTGAACCATTTGCCGGACTGGTTGGGTTTCGCGCCGTGCGTGAGATGCCCGCCCGCCGCCAGCGACATGCCGAGAAACGTATCGCCCGGCTGCAGCAGCGCCATGAATACGCCCTGATTCGCCTGCGAGCCGGAGCTGGGCTGCACATTGGCATATTGCGCGTTGAAAAGTTTTTTCGCGCGGTCGATGGCGAGTTCTTCGGCGATGTCCACGTATTCGCAGCCGCCGTAATAGCGTTTGCCGGGATAACCTTCGGCGTATTTGTTGGTGAGCACCGAGCCTTGCGCTTCCAGCACCGCCTTGCTCACGATGTTTTCCGAGGCGATCAGCTCAATGCCGTCCTGCTGGCGCGTGAGTTCCTTGCCGATGGCGGAGAAGATATCGGGGTCGGCTTCATTCAGCGGCGTGCTGAAATAATCATAATTCTGGGACATTTTCTTCGCTTCGGCTGGGGACATGATTCTAACTCCAATCAACAGGCAGGGACAGCGTTCAGTTTGGCGATGCGCCGCTCATGGCGCCCGCCCTCGAACGGGGTTTCGATAAAGGCTTTCAGCATGGCCTCGGCCAGCGCTTGGTCGGTGAACCGCGCGCCGAGCGCCAGCACGTTGGCGTCGTTGTGTTGGCGGGAGAGGGTGGCGGATTCGACATCTCGGCACAGCGCGGCGCGGATATGGGGATGCCGGTTGGCGGCGATCGAGATGCCGATGCCCGATCCGCAGATCGCAATGCCCTGATTGCCGGGCTTGCGGAGCATGGCTTCGGCGAGTTTGTGGCCGTAATCGGGGTAATCCACGGAATCAGCGCTGTGGCAGCCAAGGTCTTCCGCCGTATGGCCCTGAGCGCGCAAAAACTCCACAAGTTGCTGTTTTAAATCAAATCCCGCATGGTCGGAGGCAAGAAAAAAGAAGGACATAACCGCATCATGGCTGCTGAGGCGGCTTAACCTATAGGAAAACCGGGAAAACGGCAATATGGAGGGTGGGGGCGCCGCTAATTAAAACACAGTGCGATGATCTGCGCCGCCAGCTGCTGCTGGCGGATGATGCATTCGGTATTCGGCATGAGCGGGTTGTTGACCGCGCAGCCGGCGCCGGTGCAATCGTTGGCCGCGGGGCGGAGGCACCCCACCGGCCCCTGTTTGGGGGCAATACCTTCATTCAACGCCTGCATGGTGCGCCGCGCCAGGTCGCACATGTTGACGTCGACGATGCCGCCGGCGAGGCGGATCATCTGCCATTTCAGCTTGTAGCGAAGAATATCATCGAAAACGGGGGCTGCCTGTGGCGAGCCTTGCACAAACGTGGTGTTGAACGAGTTGAAGTTATTCACGGTATGTGCGTTTTCCAACTGCGGGGCGGCGATGGCGCCGCTTGGGCTGAAACGTACGGCGCCGCCGCCCTGCGCCCAGGCGCCTTCACCATCCTCGCCGTGGCTTACCATGACGATGACGGCCTGGTTGGTGCGGATATTGGGCACAACCGCAGTATCCGTCACCGTGATGAGGGGAGGCGCGGTGGGGGGAGCCAGGAAGGTGGCTCGGTCGCGCGCATAATCCCGGTGCACAGCATAGGTGATGCGCCTCCCCCAGCCGTCGAAAACGAATTCGTCGGGAAGGTTGAGCGAGATGGCAGGCACGACGCCGACAAAAATATTGCCGCCGCCGCCGGTGGGGGCAAGGCCTGCGTTGCAGTCGGTATTACCCGCATTGCGCCATTCGCGACCGAACCCGCCATTGCCGTTCGGAAAGGTGGCGTTCGGAGCGCTTGGTGCTGCGGTCAGCGCCAGCGTGCCGTCCGCAGGGCAGGGCAGGCGGCCGTTCAGGATCAGATAGGCGCCTAGCGCCTCTTCGATCTTGTCGAGTTTCAGATTCGTCTGATTCAGTTTCGCGGTTTTAAGGCGCGTGGTGCCGGCGGTGATGGCCGCCCCGGCGATGAGGGCGATGATGACCAGCACAATCGAGAGCGGCGAGCACATGCCCGTTGACAGTACGCTCGTCATTGACCGACATGCTGGTGCAACGCGT
>JAFLCR010000129.1 GCA_017302755.1 Alphaproteobacteria bacterium | reverse complement strand
ACCACGTCCTGCGTGGCCTGCGCTTTTGGGGTGAAGGTCATCCGTCATCCAGAGGCGGAACGGCTGCTTCGGGATTATTACAAGGAAAAAATCAACGATGCCCGACTGCGCATGGCTGACGTGCCAGAGGGGGCGGTGCTTATCGACAATCCGGTTAGCCTCGCGCCCGGGTTCAGGATCGGCAATGTACACGTGCTTGCGGGTGTTCCCAGCATCTGCCGGGCGATGTTTGCCTCCCTCAAGCCGGGTTTGCGCGGCGGCACGCCGGTGGAAAGCGTGACGATCAGCGGCTGGGTGGGGGAAGGGCAGATTGCCGCCGAACTGGGCGCGATCCAGGCGCGTTTCACGGAAGTGGAAATCGGCAGCTATCCTTTTTTCCGCGACGGGCGCGTGGGCACCAGCCTGGTGCTGCGCAGCGCCGAGAAAAAACCGCTGTTGCAGGCCGTGGAAGCAACCCGGCAATTGCTCGACCGCCATCACGTGGAGCCGGCATAAAAAAAGCCCCCTCGCGGGGGCTTTTTCATGAAATGATGCAGGTTTAGAAGCGGAGCTTGACGTTCGCTTCCACCGAATGCGTGCTGTATTCCAGCTCGGTGCTGGGCGCCACTTCGACATCGTCGGTGGCGAAGTAGCGGTAGCCGACGCCCCATTCGGTCATGGGGAGGGTTTCCGGCGCGTAGGTCAGGCCGAGCATAAACTGATAGGCAAACACGTTTTCGTCGTTCGCGCCGATGCCGGGGTCGAAATCCACGTTCGCCATGCCGAGGCCTAAGCCCAGATAGGGGGTAAAGCGGCTGCTGTTGCGGAAATCGTAATAGGCGTTGACCATATAAGAAAGCGAGGTCACGTCTCCGTTCGCGGTGGCGCCGCCGACGGTGTCGATGTCGCTCGAGCGGTAGCCGAACTCAAGTTCGTAACGGGTGTTATCGAAGAACTGATTGCCGAAGCTGGGCTGATAACCCAGGGCTGCGGTGAAACCGTAGCCTGTATCGTATTCCGCGTTCGTGGAAATGCCGGGGCCGGAGATGTCGCCGTCGGAATTGAACTGTCCGCTGCCGGAAAGGCCGAGATACCAGCGCGGCCAGCGTTCTTCCGCCTGGGCGGAATGGGCAAGGGTGGCAATGGCAAGGCATAAGCCTGTCAGGAAACGAATATTCACCGGAACCTCCTTCAAGATGAAGCTATAATCTGTTTGCAGGACTACAACATACAGTGTCAGCCAAAATTTGCCACTAGATATACGGCGGAAAGTAAATTTTTGGTATGTTTTTGTGATAAGGGGGCGGAAATGCTGACCGAACCCGCCTTTCGTGGCAAAAATACATCAACCAAAAGCTCTAATGCCGCTGCTTGAGCGCGCGTTGTTTTTCGCGCTGCCAATCCTTCTCTTTGATGCTCGCCCGCTTGTCGTGCTGCTTCTTGCCGGTGGCCACGCCAACGGTCACCTTGGCGAAACCGCGTTTATTGAAGTGGATATCGAGCGGAATCAGCGTCACGCCCTTCACCTTGAGGCGCCCCAGCAATTTGGCGATTTCGCGTTTGCCGAGCAGCAGTTTGCGCGGGCGGCGCGTTTCGCTGCGCGCGAAGGAGGGCACATTGCCCGCTTCCTCGATCGAGGCGTTGAACAACCAGATCTCCCCTTGCATGGGACCGCCGTAAGCGTCGGTGATGTTGGCTTTGCCCGCCCGCAGCGCTTTCACCTCGCCGCCGGTCAGCATGATGCCGGCCTCAAGCTGTTCCTCGATATGGTAGTCGTGGAAGGCTTTGCGGTTTTGGGCTGCGAGGCGGTAACGGTCAGGCTGTGGCTTTTCGCTCATGATGCCCGTCCAGCAGCCCCAGGGTTTTGAGGGCGGCTTCTACCTGCTGTTTGGCTGCGTCGCTGATCTCCGTCAATGGCAGGCGCACTTCGGCGCTCGCCAGCCCGAGCAGCGAGGCGGCGTATTTGACCGGCCCTGGGGAAGGCTCGCAGAACATGGCTTTGTGCAGCGGGGCCAGTTGATCCTGAATCTTCAACGCGGCGGCGAAATCGCCTTGAAGGGTCAGCTTCTGCAGCTCGGCGCAGAGGCGCGGGGCAATATTGGAGGTCACGGAGATGCATCCCCTACCGCCGGCGGCGTTGAAGGCCAGTGCGGTCATGTCTTCGCCGGAAAGCTGGCAGAAGCCTGGCCCGGCAGCCATGCGCAGCGAGCTGACGCGGGCGAGATCGCCGGTGGCGTCCTTGACGCCGTCGATATGCGGCAGCTTGGCGAGGCGGGCCAGCGTTTCGTCAGTGATGTTCACCACCGAGCGCGCGGGGATGTTATAAATGAGGATCGGAAAGGAAACCGCATCGTGCACGGCCTTGTAATGGCGATAGATGCCTTCCTGGCTCGGTTTGTTGTAATACGGCGCCACCACCAGCACGCCAGAAGCGCCTGCTTTCTTGGCATGGTGGGCGAAGTCGATTGCCTCTGCCGTGCTGTTCGAACCGGCGCCAGCGATAACCGGCACGCGGCCGCGCGCGGTTTCGATGCACAGCTCCACCACGCGCTTGTGCTCTTCGTGGCTGAGCGTAGGGGATTCGCCGGTCGTGCCGCAAGGCACCAGGCCGTTCACGCCCTCGGCGATCTGCCATTCCACCAGCTTGCGGAAGGCTTCTTCGTCGATCTTGCCGTTCTTGAAGGGGGTGATGAGCGCGGTGATGATGCCGGTAAACATGGGTAACTCGAATCAGGAATGGAACGCTTAACGATAGAGAAATCCTTATCCGGCACAAGACTAATTGTCATGGGGTGTGGTTTTCCATCTTTACCTTGGCTTAGTGAGTTTCTGACATAGATAGAATGCGTATGCGTGTTGCCCTCTCCTTTTTTGCATTGCTTTTCCTGTTAACCACCCCTGTTCAGGCGCGGGTGCTGTCGCATGATGACGGAATCCATGGGCGCAATGCGATTTCCGATGCGGTGGATGAGGACTGGAATGGCGCCTTCGCGCATGCCCGAAAGGCGGATAACCCGCTGGTGGAGCAGATTATCCGCTGGATGTACCTGCAGAAGAAAGATTCCGGCGCGACGTTCGCCCAAATCAGCGATTTCATGGAACGTCACCGCGACTGGCCGCTGATGGACCGCCTTCAGAACCGCGCTGAAGAGGCGTTGCTCGATGTCAAGGATGGCGTGAAAACCGCCGCCTGGTTGCGGAAATACCCGCCGCAGACGCCGTTCGGCAAGCGCGTGCTGGCTGAAATGATGCTGCAATCCGGCGATGCCTCGGTTCGCCAACAGGCCGTGGGGATTTTGCGGCAGGCGTGGATCAAGGGCGATTTCGATGAGGATGAAGAGGGTTCGCTGTTGTCCCGTTATGGCTCCTATCTTACGCGCGAAGACCATATCGCCCGCGCCGACCGGCTGATCTGGGATGATAATTTCGATGCGGCCAAGCGCATGTTCCCGAAGATTCCCGGCGACTATGTCAAACTCTTCACGGCGCGTATTGCCGTTCGGCGCAATGCTTTCGGCATCGGCGACGCCATCAGTCATGTACCGCAGAAGCTGCAGCGCGACCCCGGCCTCTTGTTTGATCGCATCGCCTGGCGCAGCAAGCACGGCCAGGATGACGGCGTGCTCGAATTGCTGGCGCTCGCGCCGGAAAAAACGCCGAATCCCGAACGCTGGTGGAGATACCGGGATAACGCCGTGCGCCAGCTGCTTCGTGAAAAGCAGTATCAGAAAGCTTACGCGTTGGCCAAGAAGCATGGCATCACCGATGACAAGCCCACCTATGTGGATGCCGAATTCATGGCGGGATGGATCGCGCTTTCCTTCCAGAAATCGCCGGGAGTGGCGCTGCCGCATTTTCAGCGCATCCATGAAAACGCGAAATTTCCCATCAGCCGCGCGCGCGGCGCGTATTGGGCTGGGAAAGCCGCCAAAGCCATGGGCGACACGCAGCTGCAGACGCGCTGGTTCATGCTTGCCATGCAACATCAGACCACGTTTTATGGTCAGCTCGCCATGCTCGAAATCGGCGGTGCGCGGCGGCTTACGCTTCCTGACAGCATGAAAATTTCCACCGAAGAGCAAACTAATTACAAGCAGCGTCCGCTGGTGCAGGCTATTTACGTCCTGCGTGATCTGGACGCGGAGGAAACACTGCGGATTTTTCTGATGCAGCTGGTGGATGATGCCTCCAACCTGAAAGACGCCGAGCTTGCCGCAAGGGTGGCGCGCGAGCAGGGAATCGATTTCGGCGTGAAGGCGGCCAAGCGGGCGCTCAGGAAGGGATATATATTGACGTCCTACGGTTATCCTGCTGTGCAGATGCCTGCGGATGCCGCACTTGATAAAGCCATGGCGCACGCCGTCATCCGCCAGGAAAGTGAATTCAGCGCTGACGCCAAAAGCCCGGCAGGAGCGGTCGGGCTGATGCAGTTGCTTCCATCAACGGCGCAGCATACGGCGAAAAGAGCGGGGTTGCCTTATCAGGCGGGACATTTGACAAACCCGCAGCAGAACATTCGCCTGGGCACGCGCTACCTGCGCAGCATGATCAATCAGTTCGACGGTTCCAAGGTCATGGCCATCGCTGCGTACAACGCCGGGCCGGGGCGGGTGCGGCGGTGGGAGGAAGCTTTCGGCGTGCCGGGGCGCGAGCTTTCCACGCTGGACTGGATCGAGATGATTCCGTTTTCCGAAACCCGCAACTACGTGCAGCGCGTGATCGAGAACATGCAGGTCTACCGCGCGCTGTTCGACGAGTCACAGGTGACCGTTGAGGCCATGCGGGCTGATCTTGGAATTCGGAAAAACTAATCCTTCACTACTTTCGCGTCGCCGATGCCCATGGCCTGCACCTGAGAAAGCAAGGTGCGTGCCTGCGCGCCGCTCTCCACCGGGCCCAGACGTACGCGGTGCAGCGTGCGGCCGCCGACGGTGAGGGGAGTGATGAAACTGTGGCCGAGGCCGGACAGCTTCTTCTTCACCTTCTCTGCATTCCCTTCATTGGCGAAGGCGCCGGCCTGAACGTAATAGCCGCCCGCCGAAGATGGGGCGTTTTTATAGGCGGCGGGAGGCGCGACGTATTCCTCGGCAGCAGTGGTTTTGCTGGCGGGCTGCTCATCATGCGACAGATCTTCCAGCGGTGCCAGTTGCGCAGGCGCGGGAGGAGTGGCGGGTTGCGAGAAATTGCTGGTGTTGATCTCCTTTGAGGAAACCTGGGGCGTGGGGCTGTCCTGCGCCGTTTTTTCCGAGCGCATATCTGCGTAATATTCGGCCGTTTCCTCGGTGGAGGGGGCCTGAGCGTAAGAAGCATCGCCCTTGCCAAGAGATGCCAGGTAACGCTCGGTTTCCTCTTTCAGATACTGCACACGCACTTTCGGTTGGTTCTTGCCACGGATGCCCAGCAGCTCCGCCGATTTTTTGGAAAGATCGATGATGCGCCCGGCTACGAACGGGCCGCGGTCGTTGACGCGCACCACCAGCTCCTCCCCGTTTTCCAAATTCGTTACCCGCACCATGCTGGGCAGGGGAAGGGTCTTGTGGGCGGCGGTGGTTTCTTCCTGGTTGAAGCGTTCGCCGTTGGCGGTGCGATTGCCGTGGAAGCCGGGGCCGTACCAGGAGGCGAGGCCGGTTTCGTCATAGTTTGGGTCGTATTTCGGGTAATACCAGACGCCGTTCACCTGGTAGGGCGCACCGATCTTCACGCTGCCCTGATAGGGCATGAGATCCGGTGGCAGCTCGCGGCTAGCATATTGGCCGCCGCCCGCGCAGGCGGTGAGGGTGGCAAGAAGCGCGAAGGTGAGGGCAAGGTTGGTCCAACGCATGGTTATTCTCCCCTGGTGATGGCGTCGGACAGCGTACCGACGGCGGTGGCGAAAAACAAGGAACGGTTCCACTTCATGATGACGTCGTAATTCGTGGAAACCAGATAAGCGGTATCGGCATCGCCGTCATCCGGCAGCACGATGGCATATTGCCCTGAAGGCAGGCCGGCGCGGAATTTCACGCCCTGCGATTTCCAGGCGTCCAGCGATTGCTTGTTGGTGCGACCGGTTTTGCCGGTGTCGAACCCTTCCGGCAGCGTGGCCTTCACGCCCCAGGGCTTCGAGCCGTCCCAGCCGGATTTTTCCAGATAATTGGCGATCGAGGCGAAGACATCGGGCGTGGAATCCCAGATGTCCTTTTTGCCGTCACGGTTGAAATCCTGCGCGAATTTCAGATAGCTGGACGGCATGAACTGGCACTGGCCCATTGCGCCCGCCCAGGAACCGGTCATCTCCTCCGGGGAAATATGATCGTTCTGGATCATCCGGAGCGCATTGGTCAGCTCCTCCTCGAAAAACTTGGCGCGTCTTCCTTCATAAGCGAGCGTGGCCAGGGAATCGATGATCGCATAATTGCCCGTGATCTCGCCGAAATTGCTTTCGATGCCCCACAGCGCCACGATGACGGAGGAGGGGATGCCGTAAGCCTCGCTGACCTCCTTCAGCAGTGAGCGGTGCTCTGCGGCGAGGCCTTGCGCTTTGCGGATGCGGCCCTGATTTACGACCCGCTTCATGTAGCGTTCGAAGGTAACAGTCGATTCTGGCTGTTTTCTGTCTTGTTCGACGACGGATTCGTCGGGCATGGTCACGTCCTTGAGCGCGCGTTCAAGTGTGTCGTTCGTGATGCCG
>JAFLCR010000128.1 GCA_017302755.1 Alphaproteobacteria bacterium | reverse complement strand
CTCCCCCTTTGAGGGGGAGGGTTGGGGTGGGGGTTGTTTCGGCAATCGCTGTTGTGTGAGCAACCCCCACCCGGCCTCCCCCTCAAAGGGGGAGGGGATAAAAGCAAACCCTCTTAAGGAGAAACAGCAATGGCTGCTAAAGACGTACGTTTCGGCGCGGAAGCGCGTGAACAAGTGCTGCGTGGCGTGGATATCCTCGCCGACGCGGTGAAAGTGACCCTGGGCCCCAAGGGCCGCAATGTCGTGCTCGACAAATCCTTCGGTGCGCCCCGCATCACGAAGGACGGCGTGACGGTCGCCAAGGAAATCACGCTGAGCAACAAGTTCCAGAACATGGGCGCTCAGATGATCAAGGAAGTCGCTTCCAAGACCAACGACCTCGCCGGCGACGGCACCACCACCGCCACCGTGCTCGCCCAGGCGATCGTGCGTGAAGGCTCCAAGGCGGTTGCCGCGGGCCTGAACCCGATGGACCTCAAGCGCGGCATCGACGCCGCTGTGGAAGCGGTCGTGGCCGAAGTGAAGAAGAAGTCCAAGAAGATCGCATCGCAGGAAGAGATCGCCCAGGTCGGCACCATCTCGGCCAATGGCGACAAGGAAATCGGCAAGAAAATTGCCGAAGCCATGCAGAAGGTCGGCAAGGAAGGCGTGATCACCGTTGAAGAAGCGAAGGGTCTCGAATTCGAAGTCGACGTCGTGGAAGGCATGATGTTCGATCGCGGTTACCTGTCCCCGTACTTCATCACCAATTCCGAGAAGATGGTGGTGGAACTCGACAACCCCTACATCCTCCTGTTCGAAAAGAAGCTCTCCGGCCTGCAGCCCATGCTGCCGCTGCTCGAAGCGGTGGTTCAGTCCCAGAAGCCGCTGCTCATCGTCGCGGAAGACGTGGAAGGCGAAGCGCTGGCCACCCTCGTGGTCAACAAGCTGCGCGGCGGCCTGAAAGTGGCTGCGGTGAAGGCGCCTGGCTTTGGCGATCGTCGCAAGGCGATGCTCGAAGACATCGCGATCCTGACCGGCGGCCAGGTGATCAGCGAAGATCTCGGCATCAAGCTCGAGACTGTCACGCTGAACATGCTCGGCAAGGCCAAGAAGGTCGTCATCACGAAGGAAGACACCACCGTGGTGGACGGCGTGGGCGACAAGAGCGAGATCGAAGCCCGCTGCGGTCAGATCAAGGCTCAGATCGAAGAAACGACCTCCGACTACGACAAGGAAAAGCTCCAGGAACGCCTGGCGAAGCTTTCCGGCGGCGTGGCCGTGCTGAAGGTTGGCGGCTCCACGGAAGTGGAAGTGAAGGAACGCAAGGACCGCGTCGACGACGCGCTGCATGCGACCCGCGCTGCGGTGGAAGAAGGCATTGTTCCCGGCGGCGGCGCTACGCTGCTCTACGCGACGCGTGCGCTTGACAACATCAAGCCCGCCAACGAAGACCAGAAGGCCGGTATCAACATCGTGCGCCGCGCCCTGCAGGCTCCCGTTCGCCAGATTGTGGAAAATGCCGGTCTCGACGGTGCGGTGGTGGCTGGCAAGCTGCTCGAGAGCACGGACACGAACTTCGGTTTCGATGCCCAGAACCTCGACTACACCGACATGATCAAAGCCGGCATCATCGACCCCACGAAGGTCGTGCGCACGGCGCTGCAGGATGCGGCGTCTGTGGCCGGTCTGCTCATCACCACCGAGGCGCTCATCGCCGACAAGCCGGAAGACGCGAAGCCCGCGTCCGGCGGCGGCCATGGTCACCACGGCGGCATGGGCGACATGGATTTCTAAGAGAGATCCATTTGCAAAAATGGAAAGGGGCTGCTTCGGCAGCCCCTTTTTTCTTCTGGGTCATGGAATGACGGGTTCCGTTATGGTTGCTGTCCCTCATCCAAATTCATCACAACCATGCAACTGACCTCCTGAACGTTGATGGCATACTCGCCCACCGAGGGGCCGGCCGTAGGGTTCGTCGTGGTGCAATTTGACCATGGCTGCGACTGGGCGGCGACGCCCGTGATAAACCCGCTGCTGGGAATGCCGTCGTCGAATTTCACATCCGCCATCTTCGCATCCCTCGGCGTAAAGGCGCCATCCCACCACGGAGCGGCTGAAAGGAGGCGCGCGACGCGCAATTGGTTCGTATCAGGAATGCCGTAATACCCGCCGCGCACGGCGTTATAAGCCCCGTTGGTGATTGCCGTGGGCGGGTGCCAGGGCAGCGCATTTCCGTTGCTGTGGCACAAATGCCCACAATAATTACCGCGTATCAGATTCGCCTTGGCAAGCTGGCGCCAGAATTCGTGGTGCTCGAGAACGCCGGCGCTGTTGGGGAAGCCAAGCAACCCATCGCCGTCACCGTCCGTTACCCCGTCCGGCCAGGTGGATCCCCACACGCGAGTTGCAGCGGAGAAATCACCAGGAACTGCGTTGTAGATAGTCATGAATTCATTGGCGGCGCGTTTGATTTCTATCATCTGCTGAGCATTTTTGATGACGATGGAGTTTTGAATCATCTCCCGTCCCACCAGAATGCCGCCGAATATCAGGGCAATGACGACAATCGAAATCGAAAGCTCTAGAAGGCTGAATCCGCGACTCATAAAATTTTTCATAGCAAAAAAATATTAAACAATAAAAATGTTAATAAAAAACCATCTTGCGAAATGCCGGAGCGGAAAACGGCACGCATGAAGTCAGTACACCCGCTCCTCTGGCGGAAATGCCAGTTCCCCGGCGGCGAGCGTCACCGGGCGGGTGGTGAAGGTGACGCGGCCATATTCGTCCATCGTGGTCAGGCTGTGGGCGAGCCAGCGGCGATCGTCGCGGTCGGGGTGGTCGTGGCGGAAATGCGCGCCGCGGCTTTCCGTGCGGGCGAGCGCCGCGTGCATCACGGTAAGCGCTTGCTGCAGCAGGTTCTCCGTTTCCACCAACTCCACGAAGCCGCTGTTCCATAGCCGCGAACGGTCGGCAAGACCCGCATAGGCAAGGCGTTCGGCGATGGATTCGAGTTTCCTGACCCCGGTTTCCAGATCCGCCCCCTCGCGGTAGACGCCGGCGTGGTTCTGCAGGCAGGCCTGAAGATCGGCTCGCAGGCTGTGCGCGTGTTCGGTGCCGTCGGCGGACCACAGCAGCGAGAAATGCGTCAGCGCGGGTTCCAGAAGCTTTGCCGGAAGGTCGGGCAGGGCGGGGCGTTTTCCAAGAAGCTCGGCGATGCGCCGCCCGGCCTCGTCCCCGAACACGACAAGATCCAGCAGTGAATTGCAGCCCAGCCGGTTCGCGCCGTGCACCGAGGCGCAGGCCGCCTCCCCGGCGGCGAATAATCCCGGTACGGTGGCGTGAGGCTCGCGCTTCGTGGGGCGCAGCACTTCGGTGTGGCGGTTGGTGGGGATGCCGCCCATTGTATAATGCACCGTCGGCACCACGGGGATGGGAGCTTTCGCGGCGTCCACGTCCGCAAAGGTTTTAGCGAGGCCGGTGATGGCGGGCAGGCGTTCGTGCAACGTTTTTTCGCCCAGGTGGGAGAGTTGCAGCAGCACATGATCCTTCTGCGGGCCGCAGCCGCGCTTTTCGCGGATTTCGGTGAGGATGGCGCGGCAGATCACGTCGCGCGAGGCCAGCTCCGCCGTTTTGGGGGCGTAACGCTGCATGAAGCGTTCGCCCTCGCTGTTGAGCAGGATGCCGCCTTCGCCGCGCGCGCCTTCAGTGATGAGGATGCCCGAGCCGTAGATGCCGGTCGGGTGGAACTGGATGAACTCCATGTCCTGTAGCGGCAGACCGGCCCGCAGCGCCATGCCCCCTCCGTCGCCGGTGCAGATGCTCGAGGCGGTGGTGAAATGGTAAATTTGGCCATAGCCGCCGGTGGCGAGCACGGTGGCGTGGGCGGCGAAGGCGTGCAGCTCGCCGGTTTCGACCTCAAGGGCCAGGACGCCGCCGCAGGAGCCGTCCGGCCGCATGATGAGGTCCAGACACAGGAATTCGGTGAAGAAGCGCACCCCGCGCTTCAGGCATTGCTGGTGGAGCGTGTGCAGCAGCGCGTGGCCCGTGCGGTCGGCGCTGGCGCAGGCGCGGTAAGCCTGGCCGCCGCGCCCGAAATCTGTCGCCTGGCCGCCGTAGGCGCGCTGATAGATATTGCCCAGCGCATCGCGGGAAAAGGGCAGGCCCCAGTGCTCCAGGCGAGCAATGGCCTTGGGGGCGGATTCGCACATGAAGGCGATGGCGTCCTGGTCGCCCAGCCAGTCGCCGCCGCGCACGGTGTCGTACATGTGCCAGCGCCAGTCGTCCGGCACCACGTTGCCGAGCGCCGCGTTGATGCCGCCCTGGGCGGCCACGGTGTGGCTGCGGGTGGGCGGCACCTTGGTGATGCAGGCGACGCGCAAGCCCTTGTCCGAAGCCGAAAGCGCCGCCATCAGCCCGGCCCCGCCCGCGCCGCAGATGGCGACGTCGAAGCTGTGGCGGTGGATCTGCGGCAGGGAGGCGGGGGATGACATGGATTTGGGGTGGCGTCGGGTAAAGGGGGATTATATAACCGCAAAAGACGGGTAAGCCAAACAATGTCGATGGTGAACGCCGTCGGGATGACGTTGTAAGGATATTGGAGCATGCTGCATCTGCGGGAAGTCGAGCGCATCGTTCAGGCCGCGCTTGCCGAGGATATCGGCCATGGAGACATTACCAGCGACTTGCTGATTCCCGAAAGCAAGGCGGCGAAGCTTGCGTTTACCGCACGGGAGGCGCTCGTGGTGGCGGGGGTCGGGTTGATCGCGTCCGTCTATGCCAAGCTGCATCCGAACATCAAGATCGAGCTTGCTTTGCGCGACGGCGTGGAGGCGAAACCCGGCGATGTGCTTGCCCGCGTGGAAGGCCCGGCGCGGGCGTGCCTGCTCGGGGAGCGGGTGGCGCTGAACCTGTTGCAGCGTGTCTGCGGCGTCGCGACGATGACGCGGGCTTATGTGAAGGCGGTGGAAGGCACGGGAACGGTGATCCTTGATACGCGCAAGACCATGCCGGGTCTGCGGGAGCTGGATAAATACGCCGTGCTCATCGGCGGCGGGCGGAATCACCGCATGCGGCTCGACGACGGGGTGCTCATCAAGGACAATCATATCGCGCTGGCGGGCGGGATCGCCCAGGCCGTGGCGCGGGCGCGGGCGGGCACGCCGGTGCTGACGCGGATCGAAGTGGAGTGCGATACGCTTGACCAGGTGAAAGAAGCGCTTCAAGCGGGGGCCGACATGCTGCTGCTCGACAACATGGATACCAAGACGCTCCGCGAGGCGGTCAAACTCGCCAAGGGCAAAGCGCTCATCGAGGCATCGGGCAACATGGCGCTGGAGCGGGTGCGCGAAGTGGCGGAGACGGGGGTGGAATTTATTTCCGTGGGAAGGCTCACGCATTCCTGCCGCGCCGTGGATATTGGGTTGGATATTGAATAACGAAAGGAGGAATGATGACGGATGACGTTTATGATGAGGTTTATGTCGTCGATCACTTGGGCAAAAGATGGGGTAGGCTGGAAAAAATCGTCCAGGAGGCTTTGAAGGGGTTTTCCGAGGCAGATCAATCCGCGGCATGCGACGCTCTTTATGATGCGTTATGCGCCCCGTTGCGAACGGACGATGCGCGCTTTCAGAGATTCCTGGGCAATAAGCTTGAGGAAGCGAATATTTCCGAGGAAGCCAGGCAGGCTTTGCTGGAGGGTAAAAATTTCCAGGTAATCCTCGCTCGTCTAGCGGTGTTGAAACGCGAGCAGCCCAATTTTGACCAGGCGTTAGATCATATACAGAATGCAGGGAGCGCTCAGGCGGCGGCTCCGCGTAGCACATGGCTGGAAGAAGTGGAACGCGAGGTCGCGCAGGAATCGAGCTTGCCTGATCTATGAAACGCATCGCCCTGGCCGTGAACGGCGTGCCTGACGACCGCAACCCCATGCGGCCCGAGGAATACGTTATCCGCGATACTCTGGTTGCGCGAGGCTGCGATGCAGCGTTTGTCGATTGGCGCGCGCCTGTTGACTGGGCGGCGTATGACGCCGTGATCCTGCGCACGCTGTTTGGCTATTACGAGGCGCAAGAGGAATACCGCGCCTGGCTGGACGCGCGGGAGAAGGATGGCTCAAAACTGTTCAACCCGGCGCCCGTGGTGCGCTGGAACATGGACAAGCGCTACTTGCGCGAGCTGGAGGCCGCCGGCTTCCATTTGCCTCCCACCGCCTGGGTGGAGCAGGGAGAGGAAGCGTCGCTGGCTGGAATCCTGCGGCAGCACGGTTGGGAGAAGGTGGTGGTAAAACCGGTCATCTCCGCCGGGGCGTGGAAAACCTGGGTGACGGATCCGGTGAAAGCCGACGGCGAGGAGGCGGAGTTCGAGGAGCTGCTCGCGCATTCCGGGGCGATCATCCAGCCGTTTCTGGAAGAGGTGGTGCGGGACGGTGAAATCTCGCTTCTGTTCTTTGGTGGAACGTTCAGCCATTCTGTATTAAAGCGCGCAAAAGCAGGTGATTTTCGGATACAGGACGTGCATGGGGGCACCTATGCGCTCTATCAGGAAGATATGGAAATGCGGCGGCTGGCGGCGAATATTCTTGCTGAGGTGGAGAAGCTCACAGGAAGCTCCCTGCTATACGGGCGGGTGGACGGCATCGTGAAGGAAGGGCGATTCCTGCTCATGGAAGTCGAGGTGATCGAGCCGTTTTTGTACCTCGTGGTGGAGAAAGCGGCGATGGGTCGCTATGTCGACGCGGTGCTTTCGTCTTTGTGATTTGTGCGAAGTGAGTGCCAGCACAGCACGATAAACATCACGCCTCCGATCACGGCCAGCAGCCCGCCCCAGCGGATCAGGTGTTTGGCGAAGAAGACGGCGGAA
>JAFLCR010000127.1 GCA_017302755.1 Alphaproteobacteria bacterium | reverse complement strand
ACCCCCGTCAGCCTGCCAGGGCGATGAGGGGGCTTCTTCTCCTGGCGCTGGCCTGGCTGCTGGCCACCCCCGCCGCCAACGCGGAAGAGTTTTCGGCCGAAAAAACCAGCATCACCGTCCTGGCCCCAACGAATCTGGCCACCAAGTTGTCGCGGATGATCCGCCTTTACACCGCCAGCACGGGCATGACAGTCAGCGCCCAGTACGCCCCCTCGTCCGAGCTGGCGCAGCGCATCAGCGACGGCGAGCCAGCGGATCTTTTCATCAGCGCCGACCGGGAATGGCTCACCTATGTCCGCCAGCGCGGCCTGACCGATGTGTTTTCCGAAGCCCGCCTGTTCAGCGACCGGCTAGTGCTGGCCTCGGCCACGGCGTCACTGATGCCCCCCGTCTTCCGCTCGGAGCAGGACATCGCCGCCTATATGGAAGACCCTCTGCACGTAGCGGAAACCGTGTATTACCCGGATCCCGCCATCTCGTATTACGGGGCGTTCATGCAGGCGGCGCTGTTGAAAACCCCGCTTTGGCCCCTTCTATCCCCCCGGCTTGTCACCGCGCCGGATATCATCCAGGCACAGACGGGAGCCATTCGGGAAACCGCCTGGGTGCTGACCCTGGAAAGCGCGGCCGCTTCCAATGCGAAGCTGCACGTGGCCTACCGTTTCGGTGAGGCGCTGGAATATTACGGAGTCGTGGTGGCGGGCGAAAACATGGCCCAGGCGCGCATGCTGCTGGAATACGCGGTAAAAAGCAATCTGGGCGGAAACTGAGTTTACGCGCCTTTTTTCTTCCTGCCCTTAGCAACCGGAGCAGCGTTGCCTTCGGAAAACGTGCGAATCAGCCGCAGGAAGTGCTTGCGGGTATGCGCATCCAGATTGCGCAGCAGGCGGGCGATTTCCATGATCTCACGGTTGAAGAGGTCTTCCTCCTCGAACCCCGCCTGCGAATCTTCCGCCACCATCAGTTGCGGCGCGCCTGCACGGCTGCGGATTTTTTTCTGCTCCGCCGGCAGGCCTTCAAAAAAGTAGGAAATCGTGGTGCCGAGTGTTTTGGCCACATCGAACAGGCGGCTGCTGCTGACGCGGTTCGTGCCGCGCTCGTATTTCTGCACCTGCTGAAATGTAACTCCCACGGAATCGGCCAGAATTTCCTGGCTGAGTCCTAACATGATGCGGCGCTGGCGGATGCGTTTTCCTACGTGAATATCGACCGGATGGGGCATGATTTTTGCTGTCTGATGAAATGCGATTCTCGCAGACTGTTTTAAATTGAAACAAAGAGGATGCAAGTTAATTTATTATTACTTGCCCGACACGTGACCGTACCGCTTTGTTAACGCCCATAAGGCAAGCAAGGCAAAAATCAGCCATAATATATTGCTGCCCGCGTAGCTGAAAAGGGTAGGTTCGCGCGCCACACCAGGTAAGGGGCTGTTAACAAAAGTTTCTTCACCAAGTTGCGTTCGCACCCGCACCACGCCGTACGCATCCACCACGCCGGTAATGCCCGTGTTCGCGACGCGAACCAGTGGCAGGCCCGCTTCCACAGCACGCAGCCGCGTCATTTCAAAATGCTGGTAAGGCCCCGTGCTGTTGCCAAACCAGGCATCGTTGGTGACGTTCAGGATCCAGCGTGGCGTCAATATGCCCTGACTATCGAAATGCCATGTCCGCACTGGTCCCGGAAAAATGCCTTCGTAACAGATCTGCGGCAAAGCCGTGGATAGGCCCGGTACTCCCTGGAACAACGCGCCCGGCGGGCCTTCGGAAAAATCCATCATCCCATGCGTGATCTTCTCCAGTGGCAGCACGGAGCGGAATGGCACATATTCACCGAACGGCACCAGATGCGCCTTGTCGTACGCGGCTGTTCTGCTTCCCGTATCGTCGATCGCTACAAGGCTGTTATAGATCCCATCCTGCGCGACCCGCACCACACCCGTCAGCAACGCCCCGCCCTTCGGAACCGCGCCGACGATTGCGGGCGGCAGCTCCTTCGTGCCGTCCCACGCTATGGGAAGCGCTGTTTCCGGCCAGATCACATGCGTGAACACCTCGCCTTCCGTGGATAGACGCACCAACTTCTCCACCTGGCGCTGTAGCCCATCCGGTAGCCATTTTTCCTGTTGCGCGATGTTCGGTTGCACCAGCCTGAGCGTCACGCCCGGCACATCACGCACCGCCGCGCCTTCACGCAGCCGCGACTCTCCCCACCAGGCAATGGCAAGCAGGATTAAGCTGGCCGCCGCCAACGGACGGCGCCCCTCTTTCCTGAGCGCCACGGCCAACGCGGCGGAAAGCCAGACCGCCAGAAAACTTAACCCGTATACACCCAGCGCGGCGGCAAACTGCATCACCTGCGGAACAACATTCCATACATAGCCTGCAAGATTCCATGGAAGCCCGCTGAACAGCCAGGCACGCAGCATTTCCAGAAATACCCAGGCGCAGGCCGCAAGCATCGCGCGCTTTCCCGGCGAATACGCGGGCAAAAACCACGCCGCCCACGCCAGCACGCCGAGATAGCACGCCATCGCCGCCGGAATCAGCGACACGGCAAAGGGAATCAGCCAGGCGAATTTCTCCGGCTCCACGAGCAGGGAAATGGACATCCAGTAAAACCCGGTCACAAAATGGCCGAAGCCCCACCACCACCCCGTCAGGAAGGCTTGCCTAGCCGAACGCGCGGACCACGCCGCCATCAGCAACAGCGCGACGGAAACCACAAAGCACGGCAGAATAAAAAAAGGCGAAAACGCAAGCGTCGCTACCGCGCCGGTCACGGCCATGGCGCCGTGACGCTTCCATCCTGACATTGTCATTAAAAATGCCGCCCACTTCATGTAGCGGAACAAAACACACGCGGGAATTTTTGGGAAGGTTTTTTAACGCTCGGATTGCCAACCTTGAGCTTGCTCTCTACGAGCAAGAATTCCTTCGGTTACCGAAAGCCTGGAAGGAAATACGTTGATTCCCAGTGGCTGCACGGGCTTATCGGGCGCTTGCGGCATATCTTCTGGATAGACTTCTTTTCCATTGATTTCGTGCTCAATAAAAATCTGCCTCGACCTTCCAATAATGCTCCCCAAAATCTGATCAGCAACCGCCTGCCGGAATACTACGATATCGGGCACCTCAATGCCCTGCTCTGTTCGAGCTAAGTGCCCCCATGCAACAAAATCGGCACGGCATTTCTGCATATAGCCATCATCGCTGGTAAGCACGCGGTGTAAGATTGGGTCATTAAGATCAAGTTGTATGCTTTCTAATATTTTCGTGGACAGGTAATCTGTCACCTGCGCCCGCATCAGCTGGGCAGAAAACAACTGGAAAAAAGCCGACGCGGCCACCTGTTGTTGCTCCGGTGGGAAGGATTCGATTTCAGGGTATTTCTCCGGAGACAATTCTTTATATGCTGCGCCAAGCGACACATATGCCGCTACCGCCGCGCGCATTTCATAAAATACCGCCGCATAGGAAATGATGCCCGCATCTGCGCAATAAGCCAGCATGCCGCCATCCGCAAAACCATAGCGGCTTTTAATTTCCTCCGCCTTAGCGGCCGCCGCATGCAGCAACAGCTGCGAAGGCGGGTGAACTTGAAAAACATCGTCAAGAATCGTCATGGCCATCACACTCAAAGAATACGCTTATAGCGTAGCAAGAAATTCTTTCAGATCCGTGACATCGGCCTTGGAAAACTATCCAGAGAATCTAGCTTTATCAGCAGTATAAACCCCAAGAATGCGAACTTTTCGGCAGAAAAATCCCAGCTCCTCCATGGCCAGCTGCACGCGCCGCTCGCGGGGGCTGCCTTCGAAGGTCAGGAAGAATTGCGCGTTCTCACGCGCGGAAGGCGCAATATAGCTCTCCAGCTTGAGCAGGTTCACACCGTTGGTGGCAAACCCGCCGAGCGATTTATACAGCGCCGCCGGAATATTGCGCAGGGTAATCAGCGCCGAGGTAAGCACCGCGCCTTTTGCCGGATCGGGGTCGATCGGCTCGCGTGAAAACGTCACGAACACCGTGGTGTTGGTGTCCGAATCCTCAATGTTTTCCATGAGCGGCATGAGGCCGTACAGCTCGCCCGCCAGGCGCGAAGCGATGGCGGCCTTGCTCTTGTCCTGCGCCTTGCCTAGATCGCGCGCGGCGGAAGCGGTGTCGGAGCACGGCACGGTTTCCACCCCCAGCTTCAGCAGCGTTTCCCGGCATTGCAGCAACGCCTGGGGATGGGAATAGACGGTTTTGACATCCTCAATCTTTGCCCCCTGGGCACCGAGCAGGCAGTTTTCCACCCGGTGGAAATACTCGCCCACGATGTGCAGCGGCGTGGCCGGCAGCAGCTTGTGGATCTCCGCCACCCGCCCGGCCTGGCTGTTTTCCAATGGGATAAGCCCGTATTTGACCTCCCCGCCCTCGACTTTGGCCAGAATATCCTCAAACGAGGCGCAGGCCACAGTCTCGAGGTAAGGGTAGGCATGGCGGCAAGCCATGTCCGAATGCGCCCCCGGCAATCCTAGAAAAGCAATGGAATGTTCAGAATCGTGCATTATATCTGTGGTAATTCATGATTTTCGATATAGGCATTTATGGTGAGTCCCGCCAAAGATAACAAGAAAAATCCCGACGCCTCCTGGAAGCTCGATTCCTGGCGCGCGAAACCCATTCGCCAGCAGCCGGAATATGGCGACGCGGCGTTGCTGAAACGCATTGAAGCGGAGCTGCGCTCCTACCCGCCGCTCGTGGCGCCCAGCGAAACGATGAAGCTGAAGGCGGATCTAGCGAAGGCTTCCCAAGGCAAAGCGTTCCTGCTGCAGGGCGGCGACTGCGCCGAAAGCTTCATGGAATTCAGCGAAGACAATCTTCGCGGCTTCTTCCGCGTGCTGCTGCAGATGACCGTAGCGCTCATGTACGGCGCCGGCTCTCCGGTGGTAAAAGTTGGCCGCATCGCCGGCCAATTCTCCAAGCCGCGCTCGGAAAACACGGAAAAGAAAGACGGCATCGAGCTGCCCGCTTATCGCGGCGACATGGTGAACGCCATGGAGTTCGACCCCAATCTCCGCCAGGCCGACCCCGAACGCCTGCTGCGCGTCTACTCGCAATCCACCGCGACGCTCAACTTCCTGCGCTCGCTGGCCAAGGAAGGCTACGCTTCATTGAAGCAGATCAGCCGCTGGAACGTGGATTTCGTGCGCCGCTCGCCGCAAGGCAAACGCTTTCAGGACATGGTGGAGCGCATCAACGAATGCCTCTCCTTCATCGAAGCCTGCGGCCTGCCGCTGGAAGACATCGAGCAACTGCGCGAAGCCCAGTTCTACACCTCGCATGAAGCGCTCATTCTCGGCTACGAGGAATCGCTGACGCGCATGGACCCCGAAACCGGCAAATGGTTCGACTGCTCGGCCCACATGCTCTGGATCGGCGACCGCACACGCAACATCGACGAGGCTCACATCGAATTCCTGCGCGGCGTGGCGAACCCGATCGGCATGAAAGTCGGCCCCACCACGACGCCGGAAGGCCTCATCGAAGTCATCGACACCCTGAACCCGGAAAACGAGCCCGGCCGCCTGACGCTCATCTCCCGCATGGGCGCGGCGAAGATCGCGCAACTATTGCCGCCGCTGGTGCGCAAGGTGAAGGAGGAAGGCCGCCACGTCGTCTGGTCGTGCGATCCGATGCACGGCAACACCATCAAATCGCCCAGCGGCATAAAGACGCGCCGCTTCACCGACATCCTCACCGAGGTGCGCCAGTTCTTCTCCATCCACAAGGCGGAAGGCACGGTCGGGGCAGGCGTGCATTTCGAAATGACCGGCCAGGATGTCACGGAGTGTCTGGGTGGCGCGCAGGCGATTTCGGAAATCAACCTCAACGAACGCTACCACACCCACTGCGACCCGCGCCTCAACGCCTCGCAGAGCCTGGAACTGGCTTTTTTGATCTCGGAAGAGTTGAAGAAACAGGCCTAATTATTCAGCCTCATCAGTTAAAAATCCTTATATGCACACATCATCAATGCATTGTATATTAAATAAAATATATTTTTAAATATTACCTTAATTAACCATCCATACAATATATTTTATTGTATAATAAATATATTGAGGTGGATGTGTCCGATCCCATCGCCATAGAACTTCAACCGGAGCACCTGGCTTATCTTCAAAGCTTCGTAAACTCGGTTCGAAAAGTGAACGGGCAGGCCAATCTGCCTCCCGAAGCTTTCGGTAAGTACACTAACCAAGACGGCACCTTCCGCTTTTTTGATATGCTGCACGATCCCGATATCGTGCAAGGCGGTCTATCCCAATCCAATCAAATCAAGCTCACGCGATATATCAATCAGCAAGCCGGATACAGCCTCTCGGTCTGGGATACGCCCCCCTATGAAAACCCCACCGCAGCCCAGGCTGTAGTTGACCAGGCAATCATGCAGCACATTGCGGGAGAACTCGATTACAACTTTCCTACCATGCCGAACGGTCAAAAAATTGTCGTGGTGATCGACCCCGGCCACGGAGAGATGAAGGGCAGCACTCCCGTTTTTGAACCAGGCGCCGCACTGCGCATGCCTGACGGAACCATACTCACCGAAACGATGTTTATTGATCCGATCGCGAAAGCCTTGCAGGAAGAATTGGCAGCCAAGGGCATCGAGGTCGCGTTTACCCGCTATCCTTTTGAGCATCCCATGGATGCACGGGCGCAAATTGATGCCCAGGGAAAAAGCGCCAGCGAAGATGGAGAATTTCTCGATTGGCGCGTAGTTGCCACCAATGCGTTGATCAAAGAAGGGTATACTCCGGTATTTGCCAGCATTCATGCGGATCAGGCACAAGGTCATGG
>JAFLCR010000126.1 GCA_017302755.1 Alphaproteobacteria bacterium | reverse complement strand
CCTGCTGGTGTCGGGTCTCCGTCTGCTCATTCAGCACCGAAGCTATGACGAGAATATGCGGAGATACAAAAAAATGCCCCTCTGGCTGGGAACGGCAACCGGCGGCGTTCTGGGGTTTCTCTCAGGGGTCACGGGCATTGGCGGCGGCATTTTTCTCTCGCCGGTGCTGTATAACCTGCGCGTTGGCTCTCCCAGGCAGATTGCCTGCGCATCTTCCTTGTTCATTCTGCTGAACTCCATCTCCGGGCTGGCGGGCCAGTTGCAGAAACACGCTTTTTCATCGATGGTGACGGAATACTGGTATCTTCCCTTGCTGGCTTTGCTTGGCGGGCAGGCTGGAAATCTCCTGATGCTGAAATTTATGCCCCCCCGTATGGCTGCCTTGCTGACGGCGCTTCTGGTGCTTTTCGTCGCGGGTCAGTTGGGGCTGCGGATTTTAAATGAGGGATAGTCAGACATCAAGGAAGCAAATGGCATTTTTCATGTTGCAGAGTGCTATAGCGGGAAACGCGTCGGCTTGCAGAGCGCTGCGGAGAGTGAGAAGAAGCGTGCAGAGCGCGAAGCTGAGATGTATGCTAATCCCAAGGAATGAATGAATACTACCATTACATTCGAATAGTGCACATCGGCGCCGTTTTCATCAGCGGCGGTTTTTTCCTGCTGCGCGCCATCGGTCTCCACGCATTTGGGGCGCGCTGGCCCATGCAGGCCTGGGCGCGCTATGCGAGCTATACGGTGGATACGGTGTTGCTCGCAGCAGCGCTCCTGCTCATGACCATTACCAGGCAATACCCGTTCGTGGATGGCTGGCTCACCATGAAAGTGACACTGTTGGTTATCTATATCATCTTAGGAAGCTATGGTCTTAAATACGGGAAGACGCGTCGCATCCGTATAGGTTGCACCATCGGTGCCGTCATGCTGTACGGCTATATTATCAGCGTGGCGCGCGCGCATCATGTGTTGGGGGTATTCGCCGGTTAATCGGCCCATATCTTTGGGCGAATAACTGCAAAGCTGGCTAAGAAGTTATCTTCCTGGTTTTGTACATGGAGACGGCAATGCCAACCGCGATCAGCCTCGGCGTATCGCTGCCGCGAGGGCGAAATAGAGCGCGCAGACCTAGAATGGCGAAGATGTTGCTCGTGTAGGCGATGTAGGGACCGGTCGTGATGGTAAAGATAGCCCTCAGCGTGGCCAATCTCGCATCTGGAGGATGGGTATGACCGTAGTTGGGGACAGGATGACGGCAAGACGCAGGCGGAGGCGTTTTTTGCTAAAAGAGTTGATTAACATCAGTGAGATGGATTCCAAGAAAGCGGAATATTGCTCCCCGTATTGTTGGAAATATGCGATCGCCAAGAGGATAGCTGGAGAGGTTTAGCTTACTCCGGTCCTGCAATTGGCAAGCCTCGGCGATGGGTGCAGCAGACAGCGTATTGAAGATGCATGGCAGGCGAGCATCAGACTCTTATCTGCTTTGATCCCGTTCATGCAGCCAGCAGCAACATCTCAAGTTTCTCTGCAAGTTGGATTATTTCTACCATTGCCTCAGTTCGGAGTGTATGAAGCAAGGGTCGCCATTTCGTTCAGTCTAATGGCTGCAATGTGGCCCATGCACGTGTGGCAGCGGGCCCAGGCGTTTTTGTTTTTCCATTTTGCGCTTAAGCATATCCCGCTTCATGGGCGGCACATGGTCAAGAATGGTTTTGCCGTCGAGATAGTCGATTTCATGCTGCAGGCAGACGGCTAGGATACCCTCTGCCTTCAGGATATGCTGGGCGCCATGCTCGTCGAGGTAGGAGACGGTAACGGCGGCGGCGCGCGTCACCGGCACGGAGATGCCCAGGAAAGTCAGGGAGGCTTCTTCCATGGTAATCGTTTCGCTCGAGCGCTCGGTAATCACAGGGTTCGCCATTTTGTAGCGGTGCGGCTGGCCTTTTTCGTCCTCGAGGTCTACTGCTACCAGCCGCTGGGTAATGCCCACCATCGGCGCGCCGATTCCCAGGGCATGGTACGCCTGAACCGTCTGCATCATTTGCTCCAGGGTGTGACGGACGGCGTCATCCACGGTAGCCACGGGAGAGCACACGGTTTTGTAAATAGGGTCGGGTGCAAAAATGAGTTCCAGCATGCAGGCTCCTGCCACAGGGACGGTTATTTTTTTACTGTGTTCTGCGCCTAATGCAACCCACCCCGACATGATTGGAGGTGATTCCGAGGCGGCAATTGCCGTTGGCGACCTTATATTGTGGGCCTGTAGACTTAAGAGGTCATCTTTCTGGTTTTGTACAGGGAGACGGCAATGCCAGCCGCGATCAGCCCAAGCGTGATGCCAAGGGAGAGGCTGGCGGGAAATTTTTCCCAGCCGAGTAGGTCGGCAATGAAAATCTTGCTGCCAATGAACACCAGCACGAGCGCCAGCGCCTGTTTAAGGTACTGGAAGCGGTGGATGACTGCCGCGAGGGCAAAATAGAGGGCGCGCAGGCCCAGGATGGCGAAGATGTTGCTTGTATAGACGATGTAGGGGTCGGTTGTGATGGTAAAAATGGCCGGCACGCTGTCCACGGCGAATATCAGGTCCACGAATTCGATCAGCGCCAGCGCGACAAGCAGCGGCGTTGCATGACGCACCTGTTTTCCGGTTTTCGAGTCCGGCAGCTTGACCGTGAAGCGCTCACCGTGCAGCTCGTGGGTGATCGGCATAATGCGGCGAAAAAGTTTCAAGAGCGGATTTTGAGAGATGTCCGGCATCGCATTGCCCATCCACAGCATCTTGATGCCGGTTGCGATCAGAAACAGGGCGAAGAGGTACAACACCCAGCCGAAGGAAGAAACCAGCGCCGCGCCCAGGCCGATCATGATGGCGCGCAGCACGATCACTCCGAGGATACCCCAGAACAGCACGCGGTGCTGATAGCGCAGAGGGATGGCGAAATACGTGAAAATTAGCGAGATGATGAAGACGTTATCCATCGCCAGGGTTTTTTCGACGATGAAGCCGGTCAGGTATTCCCTGCCGCTTTCCGCTCCCAGCTCCAGCCATACCCAGCTCCCGAAGGCGAGCGCGATGGCGATGTAGCCCGCGCTGAGGGCCAAGCTCTCGTGGATGCCGACTTCCCGCGTCTTGCGGTGGAGAACACCGAGATCGAAAGCCAGCAGCACCGCCACGATGCCGAGAAACGCCCCCCACATCCAGAGGGGTTTGCCGAGCAAGGCATCGTTCAGAAATTCCATGAGCTGTTCAGCCTTTATCAATCAAAAATATCAAAAAGCGTTTCGAGCTTGGATTTCTTTCGGTAATGGCCCTTGTGGCGGTAATGGCGGTCATCGTCATCATCATAGCGTTCGCGGCGATACGGTTCCCGGTAAGGTTCGGGATAAGGCTTCGGGTGATAAACGGCTGGTGGCTGCGAGGGAGGAAGGGCGGCAATGGGTGCGCCGGATTCGTCCTGCCGGACGGCAGCGAGAATTTTTTCCAACTCACCCCGGTCCAGCCATACGCCTTTGCACTGGGTACAGACATCGATGAGAATGCCGTCGCGGACGACTTCCTTGAAGGCTCCCTGGCAGACAGGACAGGTAATGGCGGTCATATAGTTTCTCTTTTCTGAGTTTGTTTCATGGTTTCCAGCCGCTGCGCCTGGTCGATCAGGCGCAGCGCGGCGGGGCTGAGGCGGACGCTGTCCGCTTCGCGCAAGGCGCCGTCCGGCGGCCTTGCCCGTCCGGATCGGGATTTGCCGGGAAGGGTGGTGTGTGGCGCGCGTTCCGGCTGCACGGGAAAAACAGGAAGGATCATGGCTACCCCCTAGAGATCTTGGGCTTTCAACTGCTGGCACCGCATCTGCAGGCGGGAAATCTCCTCTCGCAGGAGTTGCGCGGTAGGCAGATGACGTTCCGCCTCGCGGCCCATGCGCCGGAGCCGCTGCACGATCGCGTCCTTCATGCGTTTAAGGTCGTTGACTTCCTCGCGCAGGCGCTTGCGGACGCCGCCCTTGAGCGGTTGAAGACGGAATTCCAGCTGCTTGATGGCGATGGAAATGCGCCCAAGCTCGCGCCGAATGGCGCGGCGGAACATGTGGCGGTTGTGAAGCACGTCGACATTATCCATGGTGAACCTCCTTCGGTTGAGACATTTCCTTCAGAAAAGCCTGGCATGCGGCGATGGTTGCAGGATCGTGATGTCCATGCGCCCCCCCGGTCTGCTGGTATTCCTGAAGCAGCAGGGCGCAGTACAGCGCGTAGGAATCAGGGTCTTTCATGATGGCCTCCTTTAAAAGCCTTGATGACGAAAACACGGTAACAGCGGCGGGGGTATAAAATCCGTGAGGACTGGATGCGGCTTCCGCTGTCGCGCCGCTGCCCTGCGGCTACGGAATTTTTACGGCTTGGCAGCGGTTTTCCAGCGCCAGGGGAGGCGAGTCGTTACAGCGCCTGAACAGCCTTTGGAATTACAGTGGGATTCAGCATGGACCAATGTAAAAAGTTCATGAACCATTGGAAAAACAAGGATATAATATGTCACCACATTCTTTTTATACCCCGCATGCCCGTGCCGAGGCGGCCGGTATCGATCTTGGGCTTCGGGCGTACATGCTCAGCATCTACAACCACATGGGCGCGGCATTGGCGCTGACCGGCCTGGTAGCGTTGCTTGCTTCGCAGACGCCGGCATTCCTTTCGCTCATGTATGTCATGCAGAATGGCGCGATTGCCGGCATGAAGCCGCTGGCCTGGGTGGTGGCCCTGGCTCCGCTGGGGCTGGCCCTGGCGCTGGGCTTTGCCATTCAGCGCATGAGCCTTGCGGCGGCGCGGGCCAGCTTCTGGGGATTCGCGGTGGTCATGGGGCTTTCGATGACCACTATCTTCCTGACCTACACCGGGGCCAGCATCGCGCGGGTTTTCTTCATCACCGCGGCGACGTTCGGCGCCATGAGCCTATACGGATATACGACCAGGCGCGACCTCTCCGGTTTCGGCTCATTCCTGATCATGGGCGTCATCGGCTTGGTGCTGGCATCTCTGGTGAATCTGTTTTTGCAGAGTACGGCGCTGCACTTCGCGCTCTCCGCGCTGGGCGTGCTGATTTTTACCGGCCTCACGGCGTATGACACGCAGAAGCTGCGGCTGATGTACGACCAGCTCACGGACGAGGGCGAGACCATGGCGAAAGCCGTCATTCTCGGCGCGCTCACGCTCTATCTCGATTTCATCAACATCTTCATGAGCCTGATGCAGTTCCTTGGTGAGCGCAGGCAGTAAGGCACTACCATTAACGTAAGAAGGAGGTCATGAGCATGCCGGAAGGAAAAACCTACATGGATGGTTTCCAGGTAAGCGATCGCGACGTGGAGCGCTGGCTGGACGCCCAGGACGACAGCATCAAGGAATTGCCAGATGATCGGGAATTTCGAAACCTCGATACCGAGCTTCGTCCCAAGCGTTTTGCCAGGCTTCGTAAAAAGCTGGCGCAACTCTTCCGCAAACGGAGGAAATATGTCCGGCAATTTGCTTGACCAGCCGCCGCGCCCCGACCTGCTCGGGGCGCAGGTAAGGGCGGTGGTGGACGCGGAATTGACGTTTTCAACCCCGGCCGGTGACTGCTGGAAAGATTACTGGAGAAAGGCTCTGGCATGGATTTCGTGGCGGCATCTGGAACGCTGAGCGGCGCGGCGGAAGAACATATCCGCCACCGCCCGACCAGCGAAGTTCTGCTGGAAGCGGCTGGACGCCTGCCGGATGAAATGACGCTTCGTGAAGTCTCCGAATGCCTGGGGGATCGCGGGTTGGGGTTGACGATGCTGCTACTGGCACTTTGCAACTCCATCCCGCTGCCCATCCCTGGCGTTTCGACGATTACCGGGATACCCCTCATGATCATTGCGGCGCAGCTCATGCTTGGAAGGCGGCATTTATGGCTTCCGCAGTGGTTGGCGCAGCGAAAAGTGAAAGGTACGACGCTGCGCAGGGCCATCGAAATCACCTCGCCATGGCTGGCGCGCATTGAACGTTACATCCGCCCCCGGATGACGGCGCTGTGCCAGGGAAAAGCTGAGCGTGCCTGCGGCGGGCTTATTCTCATTCTGGCGCTGCTGATTGCCCTGCCGATTCCGCTCGGCAACCTTCCCGCGGGGCTCGCGATGTCCATGCTTTCCCTCGCGATCGTGGAGCGCGACGGAGGCGCAATGATCGTGGGTTGGCTGATGGGGCTGTTTGCCATATGTTTTGTGGGAATGCTCGTCGGCGGCTATGGATGGCTGATCTGGCAGGGCATCACGCTTCTTTTTTAGAGTGCCGCGCCCATGCTTCTTTCCGAAAGCGTCAATGCTCAGCTCCAGCATCTGACCTTGCCTCCGGCTGAATCGCCAAAGACGGCGAAGGCATTGTTTTACATTCTCATCAGCGTGGGATTGACAGTTGCGGCGGCACGCGGCCTGGTCGCGGCAGGGTTTCCGTCTCCGGAATCGTTAAGCATCCTGTTCGTGCTACCCGTGCTATGGGCAGCTATTTTCTATGGGTTCGCTCTTTCCCTGGTGGCGGCGCTGCTAAGCGTGGCGGCGTATAATTTTGCGCTTCTGGCGCCCATCTGGCATATCAGCCTTTGGGAAGCGGAGAATCTGGCGAAGCTGGCGGTGCTCATCCTGGTGGCCATGATTGCCAGCGGCCTCTCCGTTCGGGTGCGGCGCCTGGCGCGCGAGGCGCTTCAGCGCGAGCGAGTGCTTTCCGGCGTTTACGCGCTCAGCCAGGACATGCTCGGCATCGCGAACCTTCCGGAAATGCGCGCGGCGGCGCAGGCCAAGCTTGCCGCACTCCTGCAGTCCCGGGTTTCTGTCGTGCTAAAGGACGAAGTGACGGCAGATGACGAAGCGGCG